>JAFAAJ010000255.1 GCA_023426625.1 Bacteroidota bacterium | reverse complement strand
ACCCACAGGATATACCTGCTGAAAGATATTCGCCCACTGAGCATTGGAGATGGTACTTCCTAAAATAGCTCCTCCGTACTGCGCTACCATTGTCTGAGATATTCTTTCATTTCCATGTCCTGCCAATGCGTGAGATACTTCATGCCCCATTACTACTGCTAATCCGTTCTCATCTTTAGTAACAGGTAAGATCCCGGTATAAACCGCTACTTTTCCGCCCGGCATACACCATGCGTTCAATTCATTACTTTGTAAAAGATTGAATTCCCATTTATAATTAGCCAGATCTGCTGATCTTCCTATACTTTGATAGTATTTTTCAGCAGCAGCTTTTATTCTGTTTCCTACATTCACCACTCTTTTTGCGTCCGCTGTTCCGGAAATAACTTTACCTTTTGCCAAAGTTGATTTATATTCCTGTGCAGACATTGTCAAAATTTCCGAATCATTGGCAAGTTGTAAAGAAGATCGCCCTGTAATAGGGTTGGTAGTACAAGCTGCAACTGTCATGGCAATTGCTCCTATTCCTAATAGATGTGTTATTTTCATAATGTAGAGTGTTATTAATTCAACTTTAACAATTTTTATTCCAAAACTTTTTCCCAAAGGAGATTTGCATACATTTTGCTGTTTAAATGTAATAATTATAAAATCATGAAAAAGTATATTTCAATTCTATTTGTTTTCGGGTTTCTGTTTTTCTTTCAGAGCTGTTCTTCGCAGACCGGTGTAGATTCGAAAACGGTAGATGCCTGGGTAAACTCACAGGAATTTACCTTCTATGCACAGAGAGCCAATCCTACGAATTATGATGTAATCAATACGATCAACTCCATCCCTAATGCAACTTCGAGCAGAGTGCTGAATTTAGATAACGGCAGCTATACCCTGGAACTGAAAAATAATGTTCTGGAGGTTGTTCTTCCTTATTTCGGACGTTCATACAAAGCTAATTACAGTGGTGACAACAGTTATAGATTTACCTCAAAAGATTACACGATTAATAAAACCCAGAATAAAAAAGGGAACTGGATCGTAAAGATACAGCCCAATGATGTAAACAACGTAAGAGAGATCATTATTGAGATCTTTAAAAACGGTAAAGCACTTGTCTCTATGACCAGTAACGACAGGCAACCGATTTCCTACGATGGATATATTTCTAAAACCAGTCCTTAATCGGAATGTTTAGAGAGGAATTTTTCAACAAATAATTTAGCTTCGGTACTTGGATTTGAAACCATTGCCGAAGCATTTTTTTTATGCTGAATGTATGCTTCTTCCGCCGTTTCATTTTTCTTCATCATGGATAAGATATATTCCTGTACCCAGTAATCAAATCGTTTTTCGGATTGTTGGGTTCTCACCGCCTCAAAACGCCCGGTTTTCTTTTTCAGACGGATGAATTCATCAATGCTTTTATAGACGTCACCTAATCCTTCATTGTTTAACGCAGAACCCAGTAATACAGGAACTTTCCATCCTTTTTCCTTCGGAGGGATAAAATCCAGTGCTCTTTTTAATTCCAGTCGGGTATTTTTTGCTTTTTGAAGATTATCCTGATCAACTTTATTGATAAAGATAATATCCACCATTTCCATGATCCCCCGTTTTATTCCCTGTAGCTCATCTCCACCACCAATAATTTTGAGGAATAGGAAAACATCCGTAATATCTGCAACCAAAACTTCAGATTGCCCTACTCCAACGGTTTCTATTAAAATATAATCATAACCTGCTGCTTCGCAGATCAGCATGGTTTCGAAGGTCGTATTGGCAACTCCGCCCAGAAATCCAGAGCTCGGAGAGGGACGAATGAACGCATTTTCTTCTTTCGCGAGTTCTTCCATTCGGGTTTTATCGCCTAGAATGCTTCCTTTATTCACTGCTGAACTGGGATCAATAGCCAAAACGGCTACTTTTTTACCATTGGAAATCGCCAATCTCCCGAAATTTTCTATGAATGTTGATTTTCCGGCACCGGGGACTCCCGTTACACCCACTCTTGTGGAATTTCCTGTAAGTGGCATTATTTTTTTGAGTAATTCTTCTGCCTGTAATCTGTGCTCGGCTTTTTTACTTTCAACTAGGGTAATGGCTTTGGCGATCAGGCGTTTGTTTCCTGACTGTATTCCCCGGATAAGTTCTTCTGTAGAAAATTTCATTGATTCAAAAATAATAATTAAAAAGTTATTGATCAATTGTGAATAGTGAATTCATTCCACTTGTCAATTAATAAGTGTAAAAAACTCACTATTGCCCCTTCTCTTACTTTTATTTCTTCTAAATTATCCCTGTATTTGCCAATCTCAAGATGAATTTATTACATTTGTTTTTAATCAAATTTTAAACAACATGAAAAAAATATTTGCTGTAGCAGCATTCATTGGTATTTTATTAACTTCTTGTACGCCAAAAACATCCTCTCCTACTGCTGCTACAGGTCCTGCCACTTCTACTGCTGAACAAATTGCCCAGGGAAAAACGATTTTTGAAAATTCATGCGGAAGATGCCACAAGTTACCGGAGCCTACATCTTATAACTCCGTGCAGTGGGTAGGAATTATGAACTCTATGGCGCCGAAAGCGAAACTTACTGAGGAACAGCAGCAATGGGTTTATGATTATGTTGTTTCCGTAAAGAAATAATCATTAAAAATATTGCTATGAAAAAATTGATTTCAGGTATGATCTTAGGCTCCGTTTTTCTGATATCATGCGGACCGAAAAGTACAGCGGTAACCGGACCGAAATACACCTCATCCGAACAATTGGCTCAGGGAAAAACCATTTTTGAAAATTCGTGCAACAGATGCCACCAATTACCGGATCCGGCAAAGCATGATGACCAGGGATGGATAAAGACCTTAAGCAGAATGGCTCCAAAAGCCAAATTGAGTGACGACCAGCATCAAATGGTTTATGATTATCTGATTTCTGTAAATAAAAAATGAGGCTGTCTCAAAAGTACCCCCTCTCTCGGACTCCTGTCTGACAACTTTTGTCATTTAGGAGATTCTCAGAGCATTAATTTACCTTTTGAGACAGCCTCATTTTATTTTAATTCTATTCCTAATCCCGGTTTTCCGGACAGTATTATTTTCCCGTTTTCTACACAATTTCCAGTAGCATAATCATTGGAAATGAGATTGGCTCCGTCCAGATCAGCGTAGTCCACAAGTCCGGTCAATAAGCATCCCGCTGAAATTCCAACGGTAGATTCTGTCATGCAGCCGATCATTATCTTATATCCTAATTCTCTTGCTTTTTGAATCATCTCCAAAGCAGGAGTCAGTCCGCCACATTTCATCAGTTTTATATTGATGCTTTTATAATGGGGAAGAAGCTCTTCCAACGAGTCTATATTCTGGCTATCTTCATCTGCCATCCAATTGGCAAAACCATCCTTTTCTAAAATTTTATAATGATCAATTGGTCTCGGTTGCTCAGGATAGGAGAATTTCTGAACCTCATCATTTTCCTGAAGCCAGATACAGTCTTCATCTGTAAAGTTTGCATTAGAGTCTAGCGCTATATTTCTATTGAGCTGTAAAAGCTTTTCCACATTATTTTTATCCAATCCTTTGCATTTCACTTTGAATTTATTCCATTCGCTTTTCTCAATTTTCCGGATCTGTTCATCAATTTCAGCAACGGAAATGGTAATTGAACTTTCTACCAAATTTTCGGAGGGAATATGATTTAATTCGATAAAGCTTTTATTTTCGAGTTTTCCAAACAAATCCCAATAGGCACAATCTAAAGCAGATCGTAAAAAAGGATGTAAGTTCAGGCTTAAAAGAAATTGGAAAAACTCTTTGGGATGAATGACAGGGTGAGTTTCAAGTACGGATTGAATTTCTTTCAGCTTCAACACAAAGCTTTGAAGATCAATCTTGTAATAATCTATCGCAACACATTCTCCGTAACCTTTACTGCCTTGATAGGATAGTTCTACAAGCAATACTTCTCTTTTATCATAGCTTCCGTAAGCAATTGAGAATGTTTCTTTTAGTTGGAGTTGTTTAATCGTAAAATTCAATTCCATAAAATAAATCTACAAAAAAGGAGACTTATTTCGTCTCCTTCTTCTTTTTATTTTTTCTTTTCTTTTCTTTTTTAGGCATTTTAGCTTTTACAAACTTTTCTCTGCTTTCCAGAAAATCAACCATGCATTGAGTATAGCTGTACTTTTTTGCTTTTTGTAAGGATTTTAAAGATTCTTTAAACTTTTCTTTCTTCTCAGCCAGAAAAGCTTTACAAAATAAAATGTCGGCTTTTTCAATACCTTTTATTTTTAAGGAAAATTCAATTAATTTTTGCGCTTCCTCATAATCCTCATTGCTGATCAGGCAATTAATATAATACTTCGGTGTATTGATATTGTTGACGTTATGCAACATGGCTTCTTCAAAATAAGATTTGGCTGTTTCGTAATCTTTTAAAATTTCCGAATACACTCTTCCCATCAGACAAAGACTGTCAGAATCTTCCGAATCATAGGATAAAGCATAGTTTAATGCTTCAAGACAATCCGATAAATAATAAGGATAGTTGTCTAAAGCCTCAAAGTAATATTTATTTTTAGTTAAGGTCATTTTTATAGTTTTTTAATTCATTTTTTAGGGCATTTCTTTGCTTTTTGAAAGATTTGTCCTTGTAATTCTTTTTAAAATCGGTTCCGGAAAATGTACGGATCGGGTTTCCCCTCTCCACTTGCAAATGGTTGTTCCACGTTTCCTGCATTCTTCTTTCCAATTGCTGAATATGTAATCCCATTACTTTTTCCTTTAACCGGATAACGGAAAGCTTTTTATTTTCCAACTGCGAACGTGAATCCTGTACGAAAACACTTTGTCCTGTGGGTAAATGGGTTGCACGAACAGCGGTATGCACTTTATTTACATTTTGTCCACCACTTCCCTGACTTCTTGTTGTTTGAAACTGAATATCTTTCTCATTAAAATCGATTTTCTTCAGTTCCTCGATCTCGAAAACACCTATGAACCAATTGCTTCTTTTATGCAGTTTTCTAAAGGTACTTTTACCGATCCAACAAATACTTCCCAACCATCCTTCCAGAAACTGGGCAGTCTCTTTACCCTTCAAAAGCAAAGTTGCGGATTTGAGTGTCAGATTCTCATCCCCGTTTTCCCGGTGAATGATTTCATAGTCTATTTTATATTCTTTTATTTCTTCAAGAAAGACCTTCAGAACTTTGGCAACTACCCATTGGCATTCCAAAGGTCCCCTTCCTGAAGTTATTTGTATGAGCTTTTCCATTTTTGTAAAATCTTTAAGATAGCCTCTCTGTTTTTTGCCTCTTTAATAAATGTCGGCAGCCTTTCTACCATTTGCATTCTGTAAGGCAATCTTGTTCTAAGATCTGATGAGATGTAATTCTCCATTTCTAAAAGATGTTCTCTGTTTCTTGCCCAAAATAATTTCCCTCGAAAATTTTCCTGAAAATAATAAGGACATCCGAAAACTTTATCATGGATCAGGCCTTCCTCTTTCACATAGGACTTTAAACATTCCTCAGTTTTTGGCTTAACCTGAAATGAAGAATCACATTCGTCGCATCTTACCTGTATATTCTTAGGTTTTTTCTTTAAGTTTCCCTGTTCATAACGGATAGGATGTGTACAAACCGGACAGTAAATATTCACAAAAGCTTTGTAAATCATCAGATCCAATCCTGTTTTCCGTAAATCACAATGATTACACTCCAAGGTTGCTCTTTTGTAACTGTATTCGTTTTTTACAACAGCATCTTCTCCGCAATCCGGACAGATCACGAGAATATTTTCGTGGTAATTAAAATACTCCTGTTTATATATTTTCTTCATTTTTGTTGCAATTAAAAATTTACGGTCATTTTTGCCAGAATCAATTAAAATTATTACATTGATAGTTAAAGCTAGCAAATATTATTTATCCATTCTTACAATTCTCGGCTGAAAGGTTCCGAGGATGTCTACCAATTCACTTTGTGCATTCATCACTTCATGAATATCTTTGTATGCCATCGGTGCTTCTTCTGCATTTCCGCCCATCAAAGTGACATTCTTTAGTTTTAATTCTTTATTGATGTCATTCTGAGTAAACAGACTTCTGCATTCTCCTCTTGAATAGGCTCTTCCTGCTCCGTGCGAAGCAGAGTTCAGTGAGTCTGGATTTCCTTTTCCACGAACGATGAACCCTTTTGCCGTCATCGAACCGGGGATCATTCCCAATTCATTTTCATTGGCTGGAGTTGCTCCTTTTCTGTGGACAATTACTTCTTTTCCGTTGTGAATCTCCTTCCAGGCGAAGTTGTGGTGGTTTTCAATTCTGGCTTTCACTCTTCCTCCAACTGCTTTTACGAGTCTTCTGTGGATATCGTCATGACAAGTGGAAGCGTAATCCCCAGCCAAATTCATTGCTGTCCAATATTCCAATCCAAGATGAGTGCTAAGATCTAGCCACGCAAATTGCTGAGCTTCTTTAGGCAACGGACACTGTTCTGCCGCCACTCTTGAATAGTACTGAGCGATCTCTGCACCCAATCCCCGAGAACCGCTGTGTGAAAGAATTCCCAGATATTTTCCTTTCGGAAGTCCGATCTTATCATCATATTCCGTAATTTCAACTTCCCCGAATTCCACGAAATGGTTTCCGCCGCCGGAAGTTCCCATCTGTTTCACGGCTTTCCCTTTCAGTCTTCTCAAAATCGGGATCATATCAAATGTATCACGCTCAAAAATTTCATGATCTACATGAGATTTATGGACTTCATACATCCCGAATTTGGTATGCTCAGCCAGTGCTTTTTCATATTTATCTTTGGCTCCTTCAAGATATGAAACAGGGGTATCTAAAATACTGAGACTCATCCTGCAACCAATGTCCATTCCCACTCCATAAGGAATCACGGCATTCTCCACAGCAAGGACTCCTCCTATCGGAAGACCATAGCCACTGTGTGCATCGGGCATCAAAGCTCCCTGTAATGAGATCGGCAACTTTAAAGCGGTGTACAATTGGTTTTTCGCTTCTTCAGAAATCCGGTTTCCGAAGATCTGAAAATCGGCACGCTGTGCGTTCAACATTCTTTTCTCAGTTTTCCTGGATGAAAGCAAAGCTTCTGCGATCTGTCCGAAAGTGAGATCTTTTTCAAAATTCTCCGGATGGATCAGTATTTCTTTTAAAAGAGATTTCACATAATGAATATTTTTTGTTGCGAAATTTCTTTTCATAACCTCCAAAGCAATATTTACACTCTGATTGTTCGGATAGCCCAGCTTCAATATATCTTTTCCTTTTAGTTTTAAATTTCCCATTGTTTTATAATTAAAATTTCCGGACATCAAAGTCCTCTAAATGTTCTGCAATTTCTCTTGCAGAGGTTTTGTAGTGAAAGTATTTTTTACTTTCGATAAGATTTGTTTTCTTCTTATAGAACCATTTGTCTGATTTCCCCAATATCTTTTTACAGATAATTCCCTGGACGGAATGCTGTTTTAGATAGGAATCCAATGCATGATATTCTCTTTCCAGCTCTGCATCTATGGGTTTGTAATGGGTAATCATGTAAGGTTTTACCTTTAAGCAAAATCTCCATGGCTCTATAAACTCATAGTATACCGTAGTTTTTTTCTTGACAGAATTATAATTTTCTCTTTTCAGAAAATATTGTTTTTCTCTTGATGTAAGTCCCGTTTTCGGACTGTTCCATTCCCAAGGGAAAATGCGGTCAAGCTTTTGTTCTCTTTCTATGTATTTTTTCCTGCCGAATTTTCTTTTCTTTTTCAGAAACCTACGATTTTCAGAGTACATATAAGTGTTGATCTTTTTCAAAATTCCTTCAAAGAAAATTCTATCCTTTGATCTCCCGACATCTTCTCTCACGGCAAAACATCTTACAAATCCTTTCTGATAGGGCTTATTTAAAGGAATAAGCGGAATGTTTCTCCGCATACTGATCAATTCTTTACTACGTTTATACTTTTTTCTTATCTGTTTTTCTATATCTTTTTTAATAATTCTTTTTCTGCTTCTGACACTTCTCAAGCGGTAAAACAGAAGGTTATTTTCTTCCATTAATTGATTTACTATCAAATGATTATATTTTTTCAACTAAAATTTTAGTCGATTAAGACATTTATCATTCTGATCGTTATCACGAAAAGCTCTTCCTTCGTCAGAATGACAATACTCCTGTCAGATTAAATGATGGAATTGGAGAAACTCTGATGCAGATCCATTCTTTAAATCATTTACATGACAAAAAATTAACTTAAAAAAAATTTCGGGGGAAACTGAGTTTGAAATATTGCGCAATAAAAAAACCCGAAATCTCTACGACTTCGGGTTCTGATATTTCATTATACTATTTTTCTAAGAATACACCAAACCACGAAGCCTTACCACTGTAAGCGGTAATCCAACTGTAAAATTCTGAATAAATCTGAACATTTTGCTTCGTTGTTTTTAAATGGTTAAACTTTATTTTCTGCTGCAAATATATACATTTTTTTGAAACTCAAAATTTTTTGTCAAAAAAAACCTGAATCTAAGATTCAGGTTGTTGATTAATCTTTTGAGCCTAAGCTATCCATTTCGTCTTCCATTCCTTTTTCATGGGTTTGATAGGTCCTTTCGGAACCTAAGAAATAGAGATTATGACGTGCTTTGGCAATTATTCCGTCGTATTCCTGTTGGGACATTCCTTCCGGAATGTTTTTCTCCTCAGGTTTTCTATACACTTCAAGAGCTCCACATTCGTCTAAAACTCTTTTGGCATTCTGCGCCTGCTCTAAATTGTCGGTGTAAACCACTACATTATTTCGTCCAACACTGTGCTTGCGGTAAGCATCCAGCATTTCTGCATCATGGGCAAAGACGTGATTGAAGAATCCTTTTGTCTGTTCATCTTCCTGATACTGGTTCAGCCCGCTTTCAACTTTAGACTTTGAAACGATGATATTGGCATCTTCAAAGCCGTTTGCATTTAATTTTTTCTTTATTTCCTCTGTTTCTACAGTCACCGGAAATACTGAAACTACTGTATAAGCCATAATATTTTGGGTTTTGGTTATGGTTTACAGTACAAATGCTGTGCAATCTGCGTCGAGCAAAAAGTTAATTTAGTTTAAAAATTTCTCTAAAATATCTACGGCACACTTTGGAAGGTTGGTTCCCGGACCGAAAATGAAATCTGCACCATTTGCATAGAGGAACTCATAATCCTGTTGTGGAATTACTCCTCCAACCACAATGGTAATATCGTCTGCTCCAAGTTTTTTTAATTCTTCTACAACCTGAGGAACCAAAGTTTTGTGTCCCGCCGCCAATGATGATACTCCTAAAATGTGAATATCATTTTCTACAGCTTGTTTTGCTACTTCTTCCGGTGTTTGGAATAATGGAGCAACATCTACATCAAATCCCATGTCGGCAAATGCTGTTGCCACAACTTTTGCCCCTCTGTCGTGACCATCCTGTCCCATTTTGGCAACCATTAATCTTGGACGGCGACCTTCTTCTTCTTCAAATTTTTGAGTCAGCTGAAGGGCTTTTTCAAAATATTCATTTTTACCGGCATTCATAGCGTATACTCCAGAAATTGTTTTAATGTTGGCTTTGTATCTTCCGAAGCTTTCTTCCATAGCATCGCTCATTTCTCCAAGGGTAACTCTTCTTCGGGCTGCTTCAATACATAATGCTAAAAGGTTTCCTTTTCCTGTTTTTGCAGATTCACGGATCTCGTTTAGAATTTGCTCTACAGCTTCGGCATTTCTTTCCGCCTTTATTTTATTTAATCTTTCGATCTGCTTTCTCCTAACCTCAGTATTATCAATATCTAAGATTTCTATTTCATCCTGTTTTAAAGATGTTTTGAATGAATTGACACCAATGATAAATTCTTCGCCACTATCAATTTTCGCTTGTTTTCTGGCTGCCGCTTCTTCAATTCTCATTTTAGGAATTCCCGCCTCAATAGCTTTGGTCATTCCTCCTTCCTGCTCCACCTCATCGATGTATTTCATGGCTTCTTCAATCATCTGTTGGGTAAGGCTTTCTATCAAGTGGCTTCCTCCCATTGGATCCACCACATCACAAATTCCGCTTTCCTGTTGTAGAATGATCTGTGTATTTCTTGCAATTTTTGCAGAATAATCTGTAGGGAGGGCAATCGCTTCATCCAAGGCGTTGGTATGCAGAGACTGAGTTCCTCCAAGAGCCGAAGACAATGCTTCAATGGCAGTTCTCGTGATGTTATTGAATGGTTCCTGCTCTGTTAAAGACCATCCTGAAGTCTGAGAATGGGTTCTTAATGCTAAAGATTTTGGATTTTGTGGATTGAACTGTTTTAAAAGATTCGCCCAAATGTATCTTGCAGCACGCATTTTAGCGATTTCCATGAAGTGGTTCATTCCGATTGCCCAGAAAAATGAAAGTCTCGGAGCAAAATCATCAACATTCATTCCTGCTTTTATTCCTGTTCTTACATATTCCAGTCCGTCTGCTAATGTATATGCCATTTCCAGAACCGGAGTTGCCCCCGCTTCCTGCATGTGATATCCTGAAATGGAAATAGAGTTAAATTTCGGGATATTCTGAGATGTATATTCGAAGATATCTGCAATGATCTTCATGGAAGGCGCCGGCGGATAAATGTATGTATTTCTCACCATAAATTCCTTCAGAATATCATTTTGGATAGTTCCTGAAAGCAATTCCTGCTTTACTCCCTGTTCTTCTGCAGCAACGATGTAAAAAGATAAAATAGGTAATACCGCACCGTTCATCGTCATGGAAACCGAGATCTGATCCAATGGAATTTCATTGAAAAGGATCTTCATATCTTCAACGGAATCTATCGCCACTCCTGCTTTTCCTACATCTCCCACTACTCTTGCATGATCTGAATCGTATCCTCTGTGCGTTGCCAAATCGAAAGCTACGGAAAGTCCTTTTTGTCCTGCTGCAAGGTTTCTCCTATAGAATGCATTGGATTCTTCTGCTGTGGAGAATCCTGCATACTGACGTATCGTCCAGGGTTTTTGAACATACATAGTGGAATATGGACCTCTTAAGTAAGGGGCAATTCCCGGAGAAGTATGGGTTAAGGATTCGTTCTGAATGTCTCCTTTGGTGTAAGATGATTTTAGCTGCAAACCGTCTTTTTCAAAAGGATAGACTTCTGTATTGGATTTTGCTATAGTAAATTGAGGAGTTTTGTTTTGGATTTCCCTTCTCATTCTTTCAGATTTATTAGGTGGGTAAAATTACGGATTTTTACGCTAATAATTTCGTGTTATTTTTAAAGCAAAAGGCGAAATTACATCACTGCAAAATCGCCTTTATTTTTTATTGAAAGATTAAAATATATTATTTAGTTCCCAGTTTCCTGATTCCCATTTCGTAAAGGGCAAAAGAGATCAGATCTGCATTCTCACTGATCACCTGATCTGTAGATCTCCCGGCTCCGTGTCCTGCATTTTTCTCAATTCTTAGCAATATTGGATTACCACATTGCTGTTTTTCCTGAAGTTCAGCGCCGAATTTGAATGAATGCGCCGGAACCACTCTGTCATCATGGTCACTGGTGATGATCATTGTAGAAGGGTAACAAGTTCCTGCTTTTACGTTGTGCACCGGTGAATAGGATTTTAAGTATTCGAACATTTCTTTACTGTCTTCGGCAGTTCCGTAATCATAAGACCAACCTGCTCCTGCTGTGAATTTATTGTACCTCAACATATCCAGAACCCCTACTCCAGGAAATGCCACTTTTGCCAGATCGGGACGCATCGTCATCGTAGCTCCAACCAATAATCCTCCGTTTGATCTTCCTGAAAGTGCCATGTAATCTTTGGAAGTATAACCTTTACTCTGCAAATATTCTCCTGCTGCAATGAAGTCATCAAAAACATTTTTCTTCTGCATTTTTGTTCCTGCATCATGCCACTTTTTACCGTATTCTCCACCACCACGGATGTTTGGAACAGCGTAGATCCCTCCGTTTTCCATCCAAATGGCATTTACCACGGAGAAAGCAGGCTGTAAACTGATATTGAAGCCTCCATAAGAATAAAGAATCGTAGGATTTTTTCCGTTCAGTTTGATTCCTTTTTTGTAGCTGATCATCATCGGAACCTTTGTGC
>JAFAAJ010000253.1 GCA_023426625.1 Bacteroidota bacterium | reverse complement strand
TATCATGATAGCGGCGTACATTTATATATTTCCATTTATTGTCTTCCACCCCTATTTTGTCTTTTCCATCAAGAGTTCTGGCTCCCCATATCAATGTTCCTTTTCCGGTAAAAGTTCTGATGGCATTTATTGTTCCCTGATCAGTCACATTGAGATCTGACTGTTCTTTATCCGAAACTTTTTCTGTAGGAGCGGTCACATAATTAAGGCTCACATTAGCAGGAGCTTTCCATACTCCTCTTGTACTGTCTATTCTACCATATACTCCTGCTACTGCGGAAGATGGGGGTAAAATCACTTTCAGAGAGTTTATTTCTTTTTTAACCTGGTTGTACAATGAAGAATTGTTTAATTCCAAATTCTTAAGCGTAATACCGTTTGCGGCTCCTACTTTATCCTGTACAGCGAGAATTGCCGTTTTTAAGGCATCAAATTCACCACTGAAAACAGGAGTTTCTGCTTCTAAATTGAAATCGTCTATTGTTCCGTCGTAAATGGCTTCCAGTACGGCTCTTGCTTCTATAATAGCATGCACTAAATTGCTTTTTGCATCCACTGTTTCACCGGATGTGTCATCAGCCGTTTCATTGATTTCTTCAGCAATGGCAATAGCCTGACCTAATAAATCTGCAAGTACCATTGCATAGGCATTTCCTGTTATTTCACTACTTGCCATGCCTTTTAATTCGTCTGAAGCGGAAATCTCACCGGCATAAAAACTCGCACTGCTCTGTCCTTCCATTTGCAGACCGGTATGTACGATAGGCGTTTCTGCATCAAAAGTGTAATTCAAA
Source organism: Bacteroidota bacterium (assembly GCA_023426625.1). GTDB lineage: Bacteria > Bacteroidota > Bacteroidia > Flavobacteriales > Weeksellaceae > Chryseobacterium. The sequence goes on along the minus strand of JAFAAJ010000253.1, from coordinate 3,072 downwards.
ACGGTTTTCAGATGAGGAAAATAAGCTGCCGCATGAGTCGTGAGTGTTACTTCTTCTCTAAGGTTACCAATGGTGTTGTGACCGTTTGAAAGGGTGGTAGAATTTCCATAGTAAGTGTCTAATATCACAAACCAGTTTTTCGACTGAGACTCTATTTTATCAATTGTATCATTATAAATAGTATAAAAATCGGCTTCGTCCAGCGATACGGCATCCGGAAAAACAATAATCTGGGGTTCGTTTGAGTCTTTAACCATTTCCAAACCATCCCTTAAGTTAGTCAGTTCAACTCCATCGTTGGTGTAATTACCTACTGATACAATCTGGCACGGACCACCACCGTTAGCAAAATACATTTGAAGCGAATAGTACATTAAAAACTGTACTTGTGGCGCAACAAGTTCAAGCCCTTTATCTTCCGTATCCTTAAGCTGAATACTTTCTTTTTTTGCTTTTCCAAAATTTCTTTCGTAGTCCAAAAGAGAGCTGATATTCAAAGGCTCAGTATGATCTTCAGGAGTCACCTCAGTATACCCAATGAATACAGGAATAGCTGTATCAATCAGCGAAACTGAATTGGGAAGTCTAGTTATTTCTTCAACTGAAACACCTGGTGTAGTTGGATTTTGCATGTCTAAAATTTGAGTTAAAGGTTATTAGTTTTTTTTATTTAGTTTTCTGATCGGTCAACTTTGATGCTTTTTACATTGACTTCATCAATCAGATTAATCGGAGTATTGTTGATCGCTTCAATTTTTATTACACTGGCTTTATATAATACAGAAGGCATCACTTTTCCTCCTAATAATCCCCAGACATAACTTAGCTGTTCAAAAGGAATGGAATGCAGTTCGAGTCTGAATCTGAAACTTTTTTCCGCATCAGCATCAATATATTCCAGTACATTGTTGGTCTGAAAGATTTCAATAACTTTCGAAATATTGGATAAGGATTTATCATAAGCATTCCTGTTTGCAGCGACCATTAAGTATAAATTCAAATAAGCAGGCGGATTTTGCCTTTTCATATCGTACACAAGCGGATCTTCTGTTACCATTGTTTTCGTATACCATGATCTGTTTTTCAATGTTGATTCTTCCTCAACATTCAGCAACGTGATCACTACTTTATCATCAAGATTGGAGGTATCATCATCATGTTTTGCTATATCATCAACAACAGCAATATCACCACTATCCTCTCCATCTTTTAAACCATTATCTGAATCATTCAGCTTATCTTTTAAAATTGTCAACACTTCTTTAATCATAATTTTTGCTCTTTATTATTATGATGCAAACATACAATCCCGCCCATTCAAAAGACAAATATTTTGAGGGCTCAAACCTGTCTTTGCAGTAAATAGAAAATTATTTTTATTCACAAAAATTAGAAAAATTATATATTAAAATATTGAAATACAATATATTATAAGCATTTAAAATCAACACGATTTTTCCACATTATCTACTATATCTAAACGAAGTGAAATTTATACCCCTTGTATTTCTAAACAAGGTGAAATTATTCAAGCAAAATTTTTGAATTTTTAAATGAGTTTAATTCAGAACATCTTCTGCTTTAAGTTTTATACCGAAGTATCTCTTTTTGTTTCAGACAATTCCCAAAATATCACAAGCCCATATCATGAAAAATTGATCCTTCATTTTACTGCAAAGACTGAACAGAGAGCCCTCATAATTAGTAAGATGGGTTTTGTTCTTCTAATTTTGACCCCAATAATTTTAAAAACTAAAAATCGTATGAATATTAGAAAACTTTTTAGCAAACGTAACGAAATCATTAACGGTCATTTCAATGAATTACGCTCTAAAATGGGCATGGTGAATCAAGATGAAGAAAGCATTTTCTCTTTACGGGAAGAAATCTGTAATGCTTGTCCTTTAAAGAACGGGAACAATTGCAACGCCATGAAATGGATGAATCCTGAGACGCTGGAAATTGCAGATTCTCCAAAAGAAGGCTTCATCAGAGGATGCGGATGCAGATTGAGCGCAAAACAAAGATCAAAACTAAGCCTTTGTCCTGCCGGTTTTTGGGGCGGAGAATTTGACGGAAAATAAAGATCTAACAATTACCCATATTAAATAAAATCTATTGAAGTGAAAGAAAATCATATCATTCAGAAAGTTTTTGTTGAGGTTACCGTCAACAATAAAGAAAAAGCATACCATATAAAAGATGAAATCAACAACTTTTTGTCTATTGATGTTTTCCCGGAAATTGAAAAATATATAAAGGGTATTGAATATAAATTGGCGGACCATACTTTACAGATTCCCCGGCTGGAACTGGATCTTGATGTAAAAAGCAGCTCGTTGAATGCTGAATTAAAGGATAAAATCGCACAGCTTTTTAAAGATGAACTGGAAGAAATAGCGAAACCTGAAGAAATATCCCATCAGGAAAGAGAAAAAAATTCTAAATATTGGATAAACAACCATGAGAAAATGGTGCAAACTTTTCTCTACTTTTTAGAGAACGGATCTATGCCCTGGTGGAATTCTGATAAAGAAGGGGTTCATTTTTTGGAAACTGCAGTATTTGAAACTTTGGTATCAGCGCCCAACTTTTCCAAAACTATAATTTCCGTTTTGCCTAAATCCCATATTCAGGACAGGATCATCAATCAGCTTTCAGATAAGCAAATTGTCCAGTTGTGCTTTGCAATATTGGAAAACGGAGAATCAAAGATCAGCCTGGAACCCGAAATCATAAATCGTATAGCCAGACTTAATCATCCCGACAGAATCATGGTGTGGCGCATTGTTTTAAGGATGTTATTAAAGCATCTGAATACTTCATCAAAAATTGATCTCAAAGAATATCTATTACAACAGGTTTTAGAAACAAAAGCTTCTGGGTATTTAAAAGCAAGGGTCAGCAAAAAAATTTGGAAAACCTTAGCAGAGATATTTCCTTTCATTAAAGAAAATGAAATCCTGGAAGGCATTGAAAGTGTTGAAAATGTTGAAAGTATCAAGAATAATTTAAAAGCAGGACCTGAAACTTCAAAAACTCAGGCAGAAACTAATCTTCAGAATCATACAC
>JAFAAJ010000246.1 GCA_023426625.1 Bacteroidota bacterium | reverse complement strand
AAATTCTGGAGGCGGAATTATTTGAACTAACTGATCTTCTGGCTATTTCCATTGCTGCAGACATCGTTTCGATGACCGGTGAAAATCGGGTTTTAGCGAAAATGGGATTAAAAACCCTCAGAAAAACCAGAAATTTAGGATTACGATTACTGATCCCGGAAGATAAACTTTCTCATTTTGAGATTTCAAATATTGTATTTGAAATTGCTCCGAAAATCAATGCTGCAGGAAGAATTTCCCATGGAAAAGCAGCTGTGGAACTTATGGTTTCGGACAACCTGAAACACGCTCATCAGATCGTAAGTGACATCATGAATCTCAATGACGAAAGACGAGAGCTTGATATGAATTCCACGCTTTCTGCATTGAATCAGATCATTGAATCTCAACAGGAAACCAAACATACCACTATTGTATACCACCCGGAATGGAATAAAGGGGTGATCGGAATTGTGGCTTCAAGACTTATTGAAACTTATTACAAGCCTACTTTGGTTTTCACGGACGGAAATAATGGTGAAATGGTGGCTTCTGCAAGATCCGTTTCAGATTTTGATGTTCATGAGGCACTGGATCTATGTTCAGAATACTTCCTGAAATTCGGGGGACATCATGCTGCAGCAGGACTTTCCATGGAGAAAGATAAGTTCGAAGCTTTTAAAGAAAAGTTTGAAAGAATCGTCAGTGAAAAAATCCAGGAGCATCAGAAAGAACCTTCGGTTACTATAGACTCTGAGATTCATATTGATGAAATCAACAGAGAGTTTATTAATTTCCACAGAAAGCTGGCTCCATTCGGACCCCATAATATGAAGCCTATTCTGACTTTAACCAATCAGAAGGTTTCCGGATATGTAAAAACAATGGGGAAAGACAACAATCACCTTAAGTTCTACATCAAGCAGGAATCAACCGGCAGAAATATAGAATGTGTCGGTTTCAAATTGGGACAGTTCGCCGAAGATTTTAAAAATAAGAATTTTGATATTGCCTTCACGCTGGAAGAAAATCACTGGAAAGGTAATGTTACGCATTATTTAAATATTAAAGACGTAAAGTTCAGGGAGTAGAATTTAAGAATCAGAGAAATGATTATACTAATCTCTAAATTCTATCCTCTAACTCCTAAGCCTAATTCCACTCATGAAAAAAATCGGTTTATTTTTTGGTTCGTTCAACCCTATTCATATCGGGCATCTGATTCTGGCTAATTATATTCTTGAAAATACGGATATGGATGAATTATGGTTTGTAGTGAGTCCGCAAAATCCGTTTAAGGACAAAAAATCTTTATTGAAAGATCACAACAGATTGGATATGGTGCAACTTGCCGTTAAAAATTATCCAAAAATGCGAGCTTCCAACGTGGAATTTTCATTACCGAAACCCAGCTATACCATTGATACCTTAACCTATCTTCATGAAAAATATCCTGACTATTCTTTCAGTCTGATCATGGGTGAAGATAATTTGGGAAGTTTGCACAAATGGAAAAACGCCGAAACATTGATTAAAAATCATCATATCATTGTGTATCCCAGAGTTTTTGAAGTGGAGAAAAAAGATTCGGAATATCTACAGCACGAAAATATTTCTCTCATAAAAGCTCCTGTTATTGAACTTTCCGCTACCGAAATCCGAAGGATGATCAAAGAAGGAAAAAATGTACGTCCTATGCTTCCTCCCGAAGTCTTTGAATATTTGGATGGCAGTAGTTTTTATAAGTAATTTTGGAATCAGAAATTAGATTTAGAGATTAAAAGTTAGAAAATTATACATAACTTATAATTCAACATTCATAACCCCATATCATGAACTTCATCGATAAATTTTTCTCAAAATATCCTCAGGAAAAGATCATCAAATGGTTTAAACAGATCTGCATTGCAGAAGCAATCTCCTGCTTCTTACTTTATGGTGTTGCCATGATCTGGAAGAGATATGATGAGGAAGGACTGCTTGCAACTATTTTTATTATTATTATAGGAAATTTTCACGGGCTTTTCTTCAGCCTTTACCTTTTGCTTTGTCTTCCTGCAAAAAAAATATTCAAGTGGGATGACGAAGATTTTGTGTATGCATTACTGGCTGCCTTTTTCCCGTTTGCTACCATCTGGGTAGATAAATCTTTAGCTAAATTCGACAGAGAGTAAACTTCATTTCTTTTTGTTTTCATTTTTAAAGGGCTTTTCTATAGCCACCAAGCATTATTCCTGCTTAAAATCTTTCTTTATTTTTTATACTGAATAATATTTTTTTGAAAAATATAGCAGTTTTATGTAACAATTCTACAAGAACGATTGTCTAATTAAGTAACAAGTTCACTGAGTAGTAAAAATCAATAAAATTTTTAACACCTGAAAACCAGATAGTTAAATTCAGTATAAAATTATTTTTACTACTTTGTATTGCAAGATACTAAATTAATTATATATCTTTGCAATGTTAAATAATAACAAATACAAGCTATTAACAAATAAAAAGTCATGAAAACGCCAATTCTTATCGCAGCTATTTTTTTCAGCGGACTCACATTCGCCCAACAAAAATCAGATTCAACCAAAACTCAAAATATTGAAGGTATCACGCTGAAAAAGCAAGTCTTCAAAAAACAAAGTGACCGTTTTGTTTATGATGTGGCCGCTTCACCTGTTACAAAGGGTAATACAACTTTTGATCTGTTGAAGCAGACTCCTCTTTTATCAAGCACTGATGATAAGACCCTGAAAATCGCAGGAAAGAACAATGCTTTGATCTACATCAATGGAAGAAAAACCAATATGGATGCAGATTCATTGGTTCAGTTCCTAAAAAATACGCCCGCAGAAAATATTCAGAAAATAGAAGTCATTACTGTTCCCGGCAGTGAATATCAGGTGGAGTCTTCTGACGGTATCATCAATATCGTACTAAAGAAAAAAATGAGTGACGGAACGAGCGGAAACATGAGAATGTCTAACTCTCAGAATAAATTCAACTCCAGTTCAGCGAGTTTCTCTTTAAACTACAGAAAAGATAAACTGGGAATCAGTGCCAATCTTAATGGCAGTGAGAATATCCAGCCACAAACTTATACTTTAAGAAACGGAAATGCTCTATCTTCTAATGAATCTATAGGAGATATTGATGATCCGAATAAAAATTTAGGCGGATATCTGAATATTGATTATCAACTGACTGATAACAGTAATTTAGCCTTATCATGGAATTCATGGGCAAACAGAAGCTATGGAGCAACGATTAATTTATTCAACACTGTACGTTCATTTGACAGCACCGAGAATACTTATATCGAAAGTTTTAACAGATCCAGAAATTTAGAGAATGCGAGATCTTATAATAACTCTCTTAACTTAAACTATGAATTAAAAACAGATTCTCTGGGAAGTAAATTAAATGTAAATGCTGCCTATCTGAATTTTAAAAGATTCCAGTCTTCAGATAACAAAACGATTATCTCCGATGCGTTCGGTAATGATATAAGATTAGGAAGAGTGATATTCCAGGATCAGCCGCAAATCATCAACAACTTTTCCGGAACGGTAGATTACATTAAGAAATTCGATAAAGATTTTACAGCTTCCATTGGTGGTAATTATAATAAAACCAAAACGGATAATGACACCAAGAGCAGCACTTTAGATTATATATATGATACCAACGGGCAACTAACCGATATAGAAACAACGAACGCTCCTAATCATTTTATTTACAATGAGAATATTTACGGATTTTATTTAACGCTTGAAAAGAAATTCTCTGATCAATTTTCCGGGAAAGTGGGGGCAAGATATGAGATCACCAAGAGTGTAGGGACTTCGGATCATGCTACAACTCCGGAACTTCAGAGGATAGAAAGAAATTACAATAATTTGTTGCCTTATTTAAGCCTGAACTATGCGATCAATGATCAGCACAATGTTTCTTATGCCTTTTCAAGCAGAATGAGAAGACCTAGCTTCTGGGAAATAAATCCGGTGAGAAATATTTTAACGGAAGATAACTATACTCAGAATAACCCTTTTGTAAAAGCATCTTCTACATATAATCAGGAATTAACCTATATGTTCAAAAATTCTTACTTCCTGATCCTGAACCACTCTTTATTCAAAGATGTGATCACTCAGGTACCGTTGCAAAGAGATATTTTGAAACCCAGACTGGATGAGCATGGAAACCCTGTTTTAGATGCTGGAGGAAATCCTATCATGGATCCGCACAAACAGTTGAGATATATCCGTACCAACTTTGGAGACAAGCAGGAAATGTCTGCTATGGTAGGTGTTCAGAAGTCATTCTTCAAGCAATATCTTACCATGAACTTTAACATTGGAGTGCAGCATAACATCAATAATGGAAGTCTGAGTGTAGACCCTACTTCCGGAGATGAATTTCCAACGTATGTCAATAATATCAAATCTACAAGTTTGGTGATTCAAACCAACAATACGATCCGCTTGGATAAAAAGAAAACATGGTTCCTTGGAGTAAATTATTTCTTCGTGGACAAGCAACAGATCGAATTGGGATTATTGCAAGATCTGATGAGCCTGGATTTAAGCTTAAAGAAAAACTGGAACGACTGGACTTTTGCAGTAAATCTAAATGATGTATTAGGAACGAATGTCGTAAAAGTTGAAGATTATCAGGCTAACGGAAATTACAATTACATCAAAAATGATTCTTACAGACAAAGCTTTACATTCAGTATCACTTATAATTTTGGAAATCAGAAAGTGAAAAAAGTGAGAAATATTGAAGGAGCGTCTGATGAAATCAAGAACAGAACCAGATAAAAACAATCATTTCTTCATATCATTATTTTGTAGTTAAAACTCACTGAGAAATCGGTGAGTTTTGTTATTTTTATCAATATGAGACACTTCACAATCTTTTTAAGCTTTCTTGTTATTGCTATTATGATGGGCTGTAAAAAGAAAATCCTCCAGATTAATAAAGACATATCTTTTGAGAACCATGTAAATATAAGTTATGGAAACGATCCTGACCAGAAAATGGATCTATATATCCCCGCTAATAAAACTGAAGTGAAGGATGTTTTCATCCTGATTCACGGTGGCGGTTGGTGTGCCGGAGAAAGATCTATTCTGACCTCTTTTATTTTCTCATTGATGAAAAAATTCCCTGATTGTGCTTTCGCTAATATTGATTACAGACTTGCTTCAAGATCACGCTATGCATTACCGAATCAGACAGATAATATTCAAAGTGCGATCTTATTTTTAGAAAACAGATTAAACAAAAATATCAATTATATTCTTTTGGGAAACAGTGCAGGAGGGCATTTATCCATGTTGTATGGCTATCAGAAAGACCATGCAAAAAAGGTAAAAGCTGTTATTAATATTGTGGGACCTTCGGATCTTTCGGATCCGGAATTCAAAAATTATATTGATTACACCTTTGTTGAAAGATATCTTGCAGATCCGAAAATCATTCCGGCAGATGTTTCTATGGCCGCTTTTGTAAGTCCAATAACCTATATTACACAAGACTCAGCACCTACTCTTTCATTTTACGGAACTTATGATACGGTTATTCCTTTGTCACAGAAAAAGATTCTGGATTCTGCTTTACAGAAAAATAAGATTGTTCATCGCTCTTTCGAGTTCAGCGGAAATCACGTTGATTGGCTTAAAGAATCTCATTCTGATTTTTTAGTTCGCGAAATAACCGAATTCCTGAAACAACTTGAAAAATAAAAAGAGGCTGTCTCAAAAGGTAAATTAATGCTCTGAGAATCTCCTAAATGACAAAAGTTGTCAGACAGGAGTCCGAGAGAGGGGGTACTTTTGAGACAGCCTCTTTTTATTTTTACTATTCAGATCTTACGACTTCCGTTCTTTCCGAAATTCCATTGGCATTAAATGCCTCGATCTGGAAATAATAAGCGTCCGTTCTGTCGGCTCCGGTAAAGAAATATTCATTCTTTCCGTATACCATGATGCTTCCATAC
>JAFAAJ010000174.1 GCA_023426625.1 Bacteroidota bacterium | reverse complement strand
TCTTCATTAGCAGCTGCGATTTCTTTTGCTGTTTTATTTAATCTAATAGAGTGTAATTTTTGTGTTTTTATACTTATGTAGCTGATTGAATCTTGAGTCAGATCATCTCTTCTAATCTGTTTGATATCGGAAATTCTCAGAGAACTATAACATGAAAATAAAAAGTACCCTAAAGCAAGCTTGTGATTACTTTTTATAAATTCCGAATTATAATAAGATTTAAGTTTTGAAATTTCCTCCAGGTTAAGATTTATCCGGTTTCCTGAAGTGCTTCCTGGCTTGATGTCGTCGATGTCAATATTTAAAAAGATTCCATATTTCTTACCTAAACGCAAAAATTTTGCTATAAATTTCATAGAAGAAGCGATTGTAGTACTTTGATTTTTTCTTTCTCTTGAAAGATAACCTCTGTAACTATTGACAAATTCCAGGGTAATATCTGAAAAGGGAATAAAGTTTTTAAACTCTTCTAACTTTTTTATTTCGCTTCTATGCTTTTTTGCAGAGTTTTTTGTAAGGATCATGTTTTTAGTATGATGTTTCATAAACGAAATGAAGTCGTAATGCGGAGTTTTATTTTTAAATTCTTCTACAAGCTTATCGAGCGTAAGGTGTAGCCTGGACAGCCGGTAATGGACCCTGATATCTGATAATCGTGTGTAAACTTGATCCAGCATTAAATTGATAGTGTCGCTGTTTTCAGTCTTGTTTTTGGCTCTTTGTTTAGTTTTATCCCAATTCTCCGGATTTATATAAATATCCAAGGGAACACGCTTTCTGCTTCCTGCAGATGTAATAATGAGATAAACCTGGCTTTTTCTTTCTTTGTTTACGTAATTCTTTAAGTTGAAATTGATGTTCATGGGTACAAATACTCTTTTAGGAGATACTTGCAAGTCAATTTCCGGATAAAGCTTTTCCAACATACTTCAATTATTATATGTAAAAATTGAAGTCGTTTCTCTTATTTCTGCCACAGGAAAAATAAGTGGTGGCAATTGTAGTGGCAGTATAAATAAAAAACGACTTATTAAAACTCGATTATATCGGCTGTAATAGGTCGTTTGTTAATTCTAATACCTTTTTAAGGTGGGTTTGTGGTTTCTCCAGGAATCGAACCAGGGACACATGGATTTTCAATCCATTGCTCTACCAACTGAGCTAAGAAACCAATATTGTATACTTCTCTGAAGAAGTGTTGCAAAAATAGTAAATTTTACTTTACAATGCAACTTTAAAAATGTTTCTGAATAAAAAACCGCCTTTATCAGGCGGTTTGTGGTTTCTCCAGGAATCGAACCAGGGACACATGGATTTTCAATCCATTGCTCTACCAACTGAGCTAAGAAACCTTATATTTTTGTTTGTCTTACTTCGTTGTTTTAAAGTGATGCAAAAGTAGTAAGTTTTCGTATATGAAACAAGTATTCCCAAAACTTTTTTGCAGGAATAATAAAAACCTATTGATTTTCAGATGAATTATTTTCCTGTTCCTTTCTGATCTGGTCACTCATTTCCTCTAGTACAGGCTTTATTGTGCTTTCGGGAAGGTCGCTTATACGGATGTACATAAGCCCATCAATAGCATCATTGAAGTTAGGATCCACGTTGAATGCAATAACTTTTGCATTTTGCTTAATGTATTTTTTGATCAATACAGGTAATCTTAATTCCGGCTCCAGATCATCGATGATTTTATCCAGTTTGTTGAGATCGGATTCCATTTCATCGAAAAAAAGATTTTTGTCCCTGTCTCTCAATTTTACCTTATACTCATTTCTTGGTGTGATGTATTGCGCAACGGCCCCGTCGTAATAATTGGAACGCATGAATTCTATCATCAATGATTTTGAAAATTCAGAAAACTTATTGGAAATACTTACACCGCCCATCAAGAACTTATGGTCCGGATTTCTCAGGCAGACATGTACAATTCCCCTCCATAAAAGGAAAAGAGGAAGCGGTTTCTGTTGATATTCCTGACAGATGTAGGCGCGTCCCATTTCGATCACTTTCTTGAAAAACGGATGAATGTCCTGCTCAAACTCAAAAAGTGAGCTGGTGTAGAATCCTTTGATTCCATATTTTTTCATGACCTCCTTTCCAAGCGCCATTCTGTAAGCTCCAACCAGTCTTTCTTCTGCACTATCCCAAAGAAAGAGATGATGATAATGCTTGTCATATTCATCAAGGTCAAAAGGAAGATTACTTCCTTCCCCTACAGCACGGAACGTCAATTCTCTCTGTCTTCCGATCTCCCTCATTACCGAAGGAATCTCTTCATACGTGGTAAAATAGATCTCATAATTTCCGTTGCTGAAAAGCATTTTATCCGTGCCTTTCAATTTGTTGATATCTTTGATGATATCTTCCTTCGGGGTTTCGTCTATGATATTCTGAACAATGTTTTCTTCCTTTAATAAAGGGAATTTTAAAGAGAGATTTTGAAGATTGATGGCCTGTGCAAGAGATTTTCTTTTTTCATAGTAAGATTTCATCATGTAAACCTTACGTTTCAGGAATTCTCCCAATTCTTCAATCGTTTCCATTTCATCCATTGTCTTTACAGTGATGGGTCTTCCGATTCTGATACGGATCGGCTTTTCCCTTTCATTCATCATTTCTGCGGGAAGCATCAAGGTCTGTAAATTCGGGTGAACTTTCGCTACCTGATAAAATAAACGACTGTTTTTAGCGTGAAAATACATAGGAACCACAGGCACTTTAGCCATTTTGATCAGCTTGAGAGCCGGTTTTTCCCATTCTTTATCTAAAATTTCTCCATAAGGATTGTTCTTGTTAGAAACTTCTCCTGCAGGAAAAATTCCTACACAGCCTCCGTTTTGCAAATGCTTTAAGGTTTCACGCATTCCTGAAGAACTGTTGTAAGCGTCTTTTCTGTTTTCAAAAGGATTTACGGAGATCACATAAGGCTCCATAGGTTTTATCTTTTCCAAAAGAAAATTTCCCATAACCTTAAAATCGGGACGTACTTCCGATAAGATCTTACACATTAAAATCCCGTCAATGGCTCCAAGCGGATGATTGGAAACCAGGATGAAAGGTCCGGTTTTGGGAATCTTGGCAAGATCCTCCTCAAAAGCGATGTAACTCAGATTCCTTTCTCTCACAAATGAGTCGAAAAAGTCTTTACCTTCCTTATCTTTAAGTTTATCGTACAGCTTATTTACTTCATTGATCTTGGCAATGCTCATCACAGCAGAAGCAACAGGATTCTTCAGAAACCCGATTTTGCTTAACCCGGAAGCTTTGATAAGGTCATGTTTCGAAATTAGACTCATGTGTGGTTAGTCGCTATTAGTTTTATTGTGTTACCATTTGAAGGGTATTTTTTGAAATTTGTTCCAATAATACACTTTTTTCCTGGTAAAATTTGTCAATGTTATCTATTTTCGCATTTCTTACAGTGAATAAAGATACGTTTTTAATCACTTCCGTTTTAAAAATTTTCTGAAGTTCATCATTCAATTCATCGATATTGTTGAATTTATCTTCCAGACATAAAGCCAGTGAAATAGCGGAGTTCTGCATCAGAGAAACCTTAATCTTATATTTTGATAAATATCCAAAAATTAAACTCATGTGATCTTCAGCGATAAAAGAGAAGTCTCTCGTAGAGATTTTTAATAAGGTCTGATTTTCCTTTAAAATATAAGATTCTTCCTGCTGGTTTTTATCAGAAGCACCTACTTTGGTTCCTTCCTTAGTTGGATCTACGAAAGATTTAACATAAAAAGGAATGTTTTTTTGCTGTAGCGGCTGTAGTGTTTTCGGGTGGATCACACTTGCTCCGTAATAAGCCATTTCTATCGCTTCTTCATAAGAAATGTTAGATAAAAGCGTTACATCTTTGAATTTTCTCGGATCTCCCGTCATTACTCCCGGAACATCTTTCCAGATGGTCATGGCTTCTGCATTCAGGCAATACGCGAAAATAGCAGCAGAATAGTCAGAACCCTCTCTTCCCAGAGTTACCGTGAAATTATTCTCATCTGACCCGATGAAGCCTTGCGTTACGTAGCAGATTTCAGGATTCAAAGTAGAGATAAATTCTTCCGTTTTTGCCCAGTTTACAACCCCTTCTCTGTAAGAATTGTCTGTTTTTACATAATCTCTGGCGTCCAGCCATTGATTTGTGAATTGGATTTCATTCAAATATTCACTTACGATCTTAGTAGAGATCATTTCTCCGCAGCTTACTACCTGGTCGTATACAAAATTGTAATTAGGAGACTTGTTTCTTCTTAAAAAAGAGTCGATATCATCGAAAAAAATGTTGATTTCAGCAAAAACAGCGTGATTTTCAGGAAATAAACCTTTTGCAATTTCGATGTGCTTCTGTTTTATGTTTTCAATTTCAGTTTGATAGTTGTCCTTCTTGAAATAAAGTTCTACAACCTTTTCCAAGTCATTAGTTGTCTTGCCCATTGCTGAAATTACCAGCAAGCATTTAGCAAATCCCTGGCTTTTTAAAACCATAGACACGTTTTTCACACTTTCAGCACCTTTAACAGATGCCCCACCAAACTTAAAAATTTTCATTAAATTGTTAAAAATAAAATTGTTAGATAATAAAACATTTGAGCTTTTTTCGGAGGTCAAAATTATAAATTTACAGCGAGATATGAAAATGAGTATTTGCTGTAAGGAAAGCACGATTTATAATATTTCTTAAAAGTGAGAACCTGTCAAAAAAAACATTCTTTCAGAGCCATAAATAGGGATATTATTTTCTTGCTGAATTTTTACATGTACGTGTCTTTTGATTGTATCGTTTTGATATACAGCTGATAAACTATTTGATGAGAAAAGTTTTCTTTATGTAATAAATTTTCCGAAATTTGAGCAAAACATAAAAAGTAAAATATGTCAGATCAATCATTACAGACTTTAGGAGAATTTATTATTGAAAAACAAGATGACTTTCAGTATTCCTCGGGGGAGCTTTCCCGTCTTCTAAGTGCTATAAGGTTGGCTTCAAAAGTGGTAAACAGAGAAGTGAATAAAGCCGGGATCGCAGATATTACCGGAGTAGCAGGAAATCAGAATATTCAGGGGGAAGAGCAGCAGAAACTAGACGTGCTTGCCAATGAGATCTTCATTACAGCATTATCACAGAGAGAAGTTGTTTGTGGGATCGCTTCAGAAGAAAATGATGACTTCATTGATATTAAATGTGGTGAAAACGGGCATTTAAGTAAATATGTGGTACTTATCGATCCTTTGGATGGTTCTTCCAATATTGATGTGAATGTTTCTGTAGGAACCATTTTCTCCATTTACAGAAGAGTTACAGAACCTGGAACACCGGTACAGCTGGAAGATTTCTTACAAAAAGGAATCAATCAGGTGGCGGCAGGTTATGTGATCTATGGTGCTTCTACAA
>JAFAAJ010000155.1 GCA_023426625.1 Bacteroidota bacterium | reverse complement strand
CTGATTCAGACACAATTGTTTCTTCTACTGTACAAGTGGACGAAAATATTGATCTGAACGGCACTGCTTTAAAAGGTTATCGAGGCGGAATGGAAGAAAGAATGATCGCTTTCCTGAAATCTGACGGTTACAAAAATGCAAAAGACGATGATGCTTTGGAAGATGTGTGGTATAATTTTGACCATGTAAATTTCAAAATGGGAAGTTCAACTGAATTAGAAGCAGGCTCTCAGCAACAGTTGGATAATTTAGTAGCTATTTTAAAAGCTTATCCTGATGCTAAAATCAAAATCGGCGGATATACGGATAAAACAGGTAATGAGGCATCTAATGTAAAATTATCACAAGCCAGAGCTGATTTTATTAAAGCAGCCTTAACAAAAGCAGGTGTTGGAGCTCAGGTTTTAGATGCTGAAGGATATGGAAGTAAATTTGCTACCGTGGATGCTTCTGCTTCTGATGCAGAAAGAGCTGTTGACAGAAAAATGGCTGTAAGATTTGCAAAATAATCTTCATATACCATATAAAACAATCCCGGAAATTGGCTTTTCGGGATTTTTTCTTTGATATTTTTTTACATTTTCATTTATTTAATTACATTTGTTAGTCAATTCTAACATTTATGAATTTCAATATAAAAAAAGGCTGGAGAAAAGACAGGTCATCCAACTCATTGCCGGAAGTATATTCGTCTATAAGCGTTCCAAAAAAAGCTACTTTTTGGAGAAAATATCTTGCGTTTGCAGGTCCAGGATTAATGGTTGCTGTTGGATATATGGATCCCGGAAACTGGGCCACTGATATTGCGGGAGGAGCACAGTTTGGCTATACCCTTCTTTCTGTAATTCTTATTTCTAATATTTTCGCCATCATATTGCAGCATTTATCTGTGAAACTGGGCGTTGTAGCAGAAAGAGACCTTGCGCAGGCATGTAGAGACCATTTTCATCCTACCACTAATTTTATACTCTGGATATTCTGTGAAATTGCCATTGCCGCATGTGATCTTGCCGAAGTTATAGGTTCTGCGATTGCATTAAACCTGCTTTTTCATATTCCGTTAACCTGGGGAATAGTGATTACTACCGTAGATGTTCTTTTGATCCTCTTACTACAGGCAAAAGGTTTCCGGTGGATCGAAAGTATCGTGGCAGGTCTTATCTTTATCATTCTATCCTGCTTTATCTATGAAATTATCATATCAAAACCTGCTTTCAATGAAATTTTGGGAGGATTGGTTCCTAAAGCAGAGATTATTCAAAATCCGACAATGCTTTATATAGCGATCGGAATTCTGGGTGCTACAGTAATGCCCCACAATTTATACCTGCACAGCAGTATCGTTCAGACAAGGGATTACACCCGTGACCGAGAAGGAAAAAAAGAAGCTATCAAATTTGCCACTTTAGACAGCACCGTTTCATTGTTGCTTGCCTTTTTCATTAATGCAGCCATTCTTATTCTTGCCGCAGCCACTTTCCATACAACAGGGAACAAACATGTGGCCGACATTCATGATGCCTATAAAATGCTGACTCCTATTTTGGGAGCTTCCATGGCAAGTATTGCTTTTGCCGTTGCTCTTTTGGCTTCCGGACAAAATTCTACACTTACCGGAACTCTTGCCGGACAGATTGTAATGGAAGGATTTTTAAATATCAGACTAAAACCCTGGCTGAGAAGATTGATCACACGTTTGATCGCTGTAATTCCCGCTCTTATTGTTACAATTATTTATGGTGAACAAGGGACAACAGATCTCTTGGTTTTAAGTCAGGTGATTTTATCCATGCAATTGAGTTTTGCTGTGGTACCATTGGTTATGTTTACCAATGACAAAGCAAAAATGGGAGAATTTGTCAATAAATCTTTCCTAAAAGTATGTATCTGGATCATTTCCTTTGTTATCATTATTCTTAACCTGTATCTTTTATTTCAGACTTTTTTTGGTGAATGAGACTGGTGATTGGTGATTGGTGAATAGTGATTGGTCAATGCTCAAGTAAATAGATAGCAAATTCACTATTCACTATTCACTATTCACTATTCACTATTCACTAATTACCAATCACTATTTTTCTGCCTTAATGTCCATATTTTTTATTTGGCAGAATCTTTGACAAACAATTCTCTAAAATAGTTATTGAATATGGAAAATCAGGATATCAACGAAGAAAACATCAATAAGCAGGAAGAAAACAACATCCAGAACGAACAAAATTCTGGTGAAAATGTGACAGCAGAGCCAACAGCAGAGGAACTTTTGGCACAAGAAAAAGATCGTTACATTCGTCTTTATGCTGAATTTGAAAACTATAAAAAAAGAACGGCAAAAGAGAAAATGGAATTCTTCCAGTATGCCAATCAGGATATGATGATCTCTATGTTGGCTGTTCTGGACGATTTCGAAAGAGCTTTAAAAGAGATCGCTAAAAACGGAAATCCTGCCGACTTGCAAGGCGTGGAACTGATTTATCAGAAATTCAAAAGCAAGCTTACCGAAAAAGGACTGAAAGCTATGGAGGTAAAAGCAGGAGACAGTTTTGATGTTGATTTCCATGAAGCGATTACACAGATCCCTTCTCCTTCAGAAGATTTAAAAGGAAAAATCGTGGACGTTATTGAAACCGGTTATACTTTAAATGATAAAGTAATTCGTTTCGCTAAGGTAGTAACGGGAAATTAATATTAATAAGAGATAAATGATGAGTGATAATTGATCGAAGTTCATTGTATAATCACTTAATATCTTTTATCATTTATCAAAATCAATTATAAGCAACAAGCATCATGTCAAAAAGAGATTATTACGAGGTTCTTGAGATAAGTAAATCTGCATCGGCCGATGAAATAAAAAAAGCCTACCGAAAAATGGCTCTGAAATTCCACCCGGATAAAAATCCTGGGGATAAAGCTGCCGAGGAGAAATTCAAAGAAGCAGCGGAAGCCTATGAAGTACTGAGCGACGAACAGAAACGTGCAAGATACGACCAGTTCGGTCATGCCGGAGTTGGCGGAAACGGTGGCTTTGGTGGTGGTTTTGGCGGCGGAATGAACATGGAGGATATTTTCAGTCAGTTTGGAGATATCTTTGGAGGACATTTTGGCGGCGGATTTGGAGGTTTTGGCGGCGGTGGACGTCAACAAGTCAAAGGTTCCAATCTTAGAATCAGAATCAAGCTGAACCTTGATGAAATGGTAAACGGTACTCAAAAGACCATCAAGGTGAAAAGAATGAAGATGGCAGAAGGTGCCACTTCCAAAACATGTCCGGTGTGTAACGGTTCCGGTGCGCAGATCAAAGTAATGAATACGATGTTCGGGCAAATGCAAACGCAGACTACCTGCGGAACTTGTCAGGGAATCGGAAAAGTAGCCGATAAAATTCCGGCAGGAGCCAATGCTCAGGGACTTATAAAAGATGAGGAAGAGGTAACTATTAATATTCCGGCAGGAGCAAGAGACGGTATTCAGCTTAATGTAAGAGGAAAGGGTAATGATGCACCTTTCGGCGGAGTTCCTGGAGATTTGTTGGTAATCATTGAAGAGGAAGTAGATAAAGTTATCAAAAGAGAGGGAGACAATCTTCATCAGGAACTTTATATTTCGTTTGCGGAAGCTGCTTTAGGTACTAAAAAAGAAATCCCTACCGTTGGTGGAAAAGTAAAGATCACGATAGATCCGGGAACGCAATCAGGAAAAATCCTAAGACTGGCAGGAAAAGGTCTTCCAAGCATCGACAGTTACGGAAAAGGAGATATGTTCATCCACATCAATGTATGGACTCCTCAGAAGCTTACCAAAGAGCAAAAAGACTTTTTTGAAAAACAAATGTCCAGCGGAGAAATGGTTGCAGAGCCATCCGGAAAGGAAAAAACTTTCTTTGATAAGGTGAAAGATTTATTCAATTAAACTCTAAGAAACTTTTATTCAAAATAAAAATCCTGAAACTTTCGTTTCAGGATTTACTTTTTATTCTTTATTAAAATTATTTATGAATCACTGCAGAGTAAATCTTTTTACCGATAGTAAACAATGCTACAGCAATTAACCCTCCTATAATCCCTAATGTAAATTCCTTGATCATATTCGGCCATGTTGGAAGAAAATGATGCAGATAAGAAATATTGTGAGCGAAAATACCTCCTGAAACCAAGATCAGAGCCAATGTTCCCACCACTCCCAGGATTTTGATGATCACAGGTAATGCCTTTACCAATAAATGTCCTAATTTGGAAAAGAACCCTTTACCATGACTTTTTCTGATCAGTTTAAAACCTGCATCATCCATTCTTACGATTAGGGCAACAATTCCGTACACTCCGACAGTTGCTAAAAATGATACAAATGTTACGGTAAGAATCTGTGTTAAAAGCGGATGATTGTCCTGAATCACAGTCCCTAAAGCTATAATTATGATTTCTATGGAAAGTATGAAATCTGTTGTGATTGCAGACTTTATCTTAGCTTTCTCGGAAACGGGTTCATCTTCATCAACTTCACTTTCCTGTATTACTTCATGCCCTTTTTTAGGACGATGAAACAAGAATTCAATGATCTTTTCCATCCCTTCAAATGCCAAATAAAATCCTCCAAGAATCAGGATTATTTCTATAGCCGGTTTGTATAGCCAGTTCAGCAAAAAAGCAATGGGAAGAATAATCAGCTTATTGACAAATGAACCTTTGGTAATTGCCCATAAAACCGGAATCTCACGTGAAGAAAGAAAACCTGTGGCTTTTTCAGCATTTACAGCGAGATCATCTCCTAAAATCCCTGCCGTTTTTTGGGTTGCTACTTTACTTGTAACCGCCACATCATCCATCAACGCTGCAATATCGTCTAAGATCGCAAAAAAACCAGATGCCATAGTATTTTAATATTTTTTTAATAATTGTTAAGCAAAAATAATGTTTTAATCCCGATTTCCAATTGGTTTCTCAACAATAATCGGACCTATCATTTATCATGGTAAAAATCATCTTCCTAATTCTTTTATTTTTCAGTACATTTAAACTATGAAAAAGCTGATTCTCAAATACCATTTCTTCGTTTTAGGATGTATTGGCTTTGTATTAAATTCCTGTAATTCGAAGTTCAGAGTGTGGGTAGGAACCAACAATGAACAAAAGATCTACAACCTAAAATACGGCGAACATAAGAAACAAAAAATGGATGTTTTCCTGCCTTCAGACTATCCGGTAACATCACCTGTTGTTCTGATCGTTCACGGTGGAGCATGGAAATACGGAAGAAAGGAACATATGATCCATATTCAGAAAATGCTTTTCAAGAACAATATTCCGAGTATCAATCTGAATTATAGGCTGGTTTCTAAAGGCATCACCTACAAAGAACAGCTGGAAGACATCCGAACAGCCATTGAGAAATTTAATTCTCTGGCAGAAAAAGCGGAATTACAACGGAATAACTATATTATTCTTGGAGAAAGTGCAGGTGGACATTTGGCTTTGCTTTACGGCTATCAAAATCCGGAACAAATCATGAAGATCATATCATTAAGTGCTCCTACAGATTTTTACTCAAAAGAGTATTTGAATTCATTTTATTCCAAGTATTCCTCTCCTACCGTACAAAGTGTTGTAGGAACTAAATTTCAGCGTAAAAACCTATCGAAAGAGTTTGAAAAAGCAAGTCCTATTGCCAATATCTCCAATGTTCCTACGCTGCTTTTCCAGGGAAACAGAGATTTTTTAGTGAATAAACGGCAGGGACTTTCTCTGGATTCGGCTTTAACACAACTGAATGTTCCTCATAAACTGGTCTTCATGGAAGGAGCAGGACATGCACCAAGATTCTTCAGCAAAAGAAAAAGAGACAGTATTATCTATCCGAATATACTGAACTGGATAAAAAACGCCCCGCTTTAAAGCGGGGCGTTTTTAGCTTATATTAATTATATTTAATCAAAATCATGGTTCTCATATTTCGAGAAGTCCTGCTTTTTACCGAACAGGAATTTGATGATCACCGGAAGTGTTGTTACCAGTACGATCACAATGATGATGTATTCAAGCTTGGATTTTAATTCAATTCCGAATTCATCTCTGAACACTTTATCTAAATAATGTCCTGCATATATCAAAGAGAATGACCATAGAACAGCTCCGATAATATTATCTCTAAGGAATTCTTTTTTGTCCATTTTCACAATTCCTGCCACAATTGGGGTAAAAGTTCTTACCACAGGTAAAAACCTCGCCATGATCACCGCTAAAGCGCCATGTTTTTCAAAAAAATCGTGAGCCTGATAGAGGTATTTCTTCTTAAATAATGCCGTATCTTTCTTTTTATATAAGGCAGGTCCCGTTTTTAAACCAAAATAATATCCAACTTCATTTCCGATAATTGCAGCCAGAGAAACAAATGCCGCTAAGATTGTAGTATCCAGAAAATCG
>JAFAAJ010000116.1 GCA_023426625.1 Bacteroidota bacterium | reverse complement strand
ATCAGTCATTCTCATTAGGGGAAATAGAGCTAGAAAGAAACACGATAACCAATATTGAAGAGGTTAAAATCACGGCTTCACCGGTAAAGATCAAAAAAGATACGATCGAGTTTAATGCTTCAGCAATTAAGGTGCGTCCGGACAGTAAGATTGAAGAGCTTCTGAAACAAATTCCGGGTGTAGAGATCAGCAACGAAGGTAAAATCACCGTTAACGGAAAAGATGTGGATCAGGTCATGATCAACGGAAAGCCCTTTTTTGATAAAGATGGTAAAATTGCCTTACAGAATCTTCCGGCAGACATCATTAAAAATATCCAGTTTACTACTACAAAGACCAAGGAAGAAGAACTTAGTGGAAAAACGGCGAAATCCAATAACACCACTATCAATTTCAATATTGATGAAAAGAAAAACAAAGGACTGATCTCAAGGCTTACTGTGGGCTATGGTTCTGATGAACGTTATGAAGGCAGCTTACTTTTAAGTTATTTTAAAAACGATACGAAAATAAGTCTGCTTGCCTCCTCCAACAATATCAATTCACAGGGATTTTCCAATGATGAGGTCTTCGACAGTATGGGAAGCGGACGAAATTCCTGGCTGATGCAGGGAGGAAGTGTAGTGACCAGCGGCGGGGTGACTTACTACACGCAAGGCGGCAGCAACAAAGGTATCCAAAGATCTACAACTGTAGGATTCAATTATAATGATAAAATAGGGAAAGATACAAGTCTGGATAATTTCAGCTTAATCCATACAGACAATAATCTGCAAACAAGGTCTAAAGTTTCAAGGACTACCCTGCTTCCTGACTTCACACTTAAAACAAATTCAGAAAGCAATGGTGAAAATGAATCCAAGCAATACAATTTCGATACTTCTGTTCGGATAAAACTGGATTCCCTTACCGAAGTTTATTTATCTCCATCTTTTTCCAGAACGAAGAGCTTCAACTTTACCAACTTAAGATCATCTACTTTAAGGGATGACGTTCTTCTCAACGAAAGTGACTCTTATAGCAGCAATGACTCGGAAAGTAATTCCTTCACTCCATATATTTATTTTTCAAGAAAATTCAGTAAAAAAGGAAGATCCCTGAATGCCAACATCAGTACAACGATCTCCGAATCCAGAAGAAACAATCTTAATAAATCCCAAACGATCTTTTACCAAAGTACAGATCCGGATGACATCAGAAACCAATTATCAAAAAACAGGGATCAACAGACCAGTTATCGCTTCAATATGGGGTATTCTGAACCTATTTCCGATTCGGTAAATGTAAATTTATCGTTAAGTTATGAAACCAGACGCAACAATAATTTAAGGAATGTGAATGATTTTAATGATATTACAGGTGATTATTCTGATTATAATATGATTCTTTCCAACAGCATGAATCAGAAAGTGAATGAGATCACTTCAGAAGTGACCTTAGAGGTCAACAAAAAGAAACTGAATCTTTGGGCATCGGCTTATCTGGATATTTCAGATATGAAGGTAAATTCTTTATTTAACGGTCAGCAATATGATCTGCAGAAGAATTTTGTATTGCCTAATTATAATTTAAGTGTTCAATATCAGTTTTCAAACAATAAAAGACTGAGCTTGTACCATCATGCCCGTTACACGATCCCTTCCGCGCAACAGCTTACTCCATATACGGATTTCTCGAATCCTTTGATCGCATTCCAGGGAAATCCCGACCTTAAAAACCAGTGGTACAACGGAACATATCTATACTTCAACAATTATAATATGGTGAAAAACATCAATTATTATATGCACCTCAACTTTACGTACCAGAATAATGATGTTACCAATTACTCGTATTATGATGATTCCGGGAAGCAATTTGTAACCTATGTCAATGTAAGCGGAAATAAATCTTTAAATACAGGCGGAGGCTTCAGTAAAACATTCAAATGGAAAGAAACCAATAAATTCACGGTCAACCCAAGATTTAACCTGAACTACAACTACAATAAAGGATTTATCAACGGAGAGCAATATACCAGCAATACCTATACTCTAAGTCCCGGATTGAATCTTACATATGAGATCAAAGATAAACTGACCATAAAACCATCATACAGTATCGGGTATAATACATCGGATTACACCAATTACAGCATTGAAAAAGTGCAAAACACCAATCAGTCGTTGAAATTACAGGTAACAAACTATCTGTTTAAAAGCAATTTGGTGTTCGGAAACGATTTTGAATACAACACCAGTTCAAACATCACACCCGGATTCAAAAGAGACTTTTATTTCTGGAATACAAGTTTAGGATACTCATTTTTCAACAAGCAGCTGACAGCAAAAGTGAAGGTTTATGATGTTCTGAACCAAAACCAGAGTGTAAGAAGAACCATTTCCAATTCTTATTTTGAGGACAGAGAAGATCTGATCTTAAAACGTTATGTGATGTTCTCACTCTCAATGAAACTTAATAAGTTTGCCGGTAAAAATAGCAAACCCAACAATTAATATAACCTTTTAAATGGCCGGAAATTCCGGTCATTTTTATTTCGGGGCATCATTTAAAGAAATATTTTATTGTTAATTTAGCCACAAATTAAAATTATGAAGATCCGTTTACTCATTCTCTCTATTTTCATGTTCCTTGCAGGGTATTCACAAACCCAACATGAAAACAGCTTTGTAAAAGATAATTTCATCAAACAGGAATTTTATGTCCCTATGCGTGACGGTGTAAAGCTTTTCACAGCAGTATATATTCCCAAAGATATTTCCAGTAAGAACAAATATCCTTTCCTGATGCAGAGAACCTGCTACAGCATCGCTCCTTACGGAGAAAATGAGTACAGAACCAAGCTCGGTCCCAACACATATCTTATGAAGGAGAAATATATCTTTGTCTTTCAGGATGTTCGTGGAAGATACATGAGTGAGGGTACTTTCACCAATATGACTCCGCAGGTAGAACGTAAAAATAAAACCAGTGTTGATGAAAGTACGGATACGTATGACACGATAGAATGGCTATTGAAAAATATCAAAAACAACAACGGTAAAGTTGGTCAATACGGTACTTCCTATCCCGGATTTTATACAGCGGCAGGAGTTTTGGCTCAACATCCCGCTTTGGTGGCTTCATCACCACAAGCTCCTATCTCAGATTTCTGGAATGATGATTTCCTTCATAACGGAAGATTTATGCTGGGATATTTCAGAACATTTCCTGTTTTCGGAGTACAAAAAACAAAAGCTGAAAATAAAGCCTGGTACACAGATTCCATGATTAAAGTTTCTTCAGAAGACGGTCTGAAATTCTACAAAGATATGGGAACATTGAAAGAAGGTTATGAAAAATACTATAAGAATAATTTCTTTATGACGGAGATTATGAATCACCCGAATTATGATGAATTCTGGCAAAAAAGAAACCTCCTGCCTCACCTGAAAAATATAAACCATGCAGTAATGACCGTCGGCGGATGGTATGATGCAGAAGACCTTTCAGGACCGTTAAACATTTACAAAACCATTGAAAAAACCAGTCCGAAAGCTAAAAATACAATTGTAATGGGACCATTTTCTCATGGAGCATGGGCTCATGAACAGGGAAAACACTTCCATAATCAGATTTACTTTGGAGACAGCATTGCCACTTATTATCAGAAAAATATTGAGACTAAGTTCTTCCATCATTACTTAAAAGGAAATTCTAAACAGGATGCCGGTTTACCGGAAGCTTTAATGTATGATACCGGAGCTAAACAATGGCGTGAATTTGATGTTTATCCTCCAAAAGAATCAAAAAAAGTCAGTTTCTATCTGGCAAAAGGAACACTGAACAATTCTGCGGGACAAGGATTTTCAGAATATTATAGCGACCCGAATAAACCGGTTCTAAGTTCTGATAACCTGAAAGATTTTAACGGTTTCACACCTAGAAATTATATGTCGGAAGATCAAAGATTTGCCGTAGGAAGACCGGATGTTCTGACATTCACAACAGATGTTCTGACTGAGGACATTACATTCGCCGGAGAAATTATGGCTAAATTAAATATTGCTTCCACTTCAACAGATGCCGATTTTGCCGTTAAATTAATTGATGTTTATCCTGAAGATTTCAAACCGGCTGAGAAAAAAGACGGAGTAATTTATGGAAACTACCACCAAATGGTAAGAAGTGAAATTATGCCTGCAAGATTCCGAAATTCCAGAGAAAAAGCAGAAGCACTGGTTCCGAATCAGAAAACAGCCGTGAACTTCAGATTGCAGGATGTCGTTCATACCTTTAAAAAAGGACATAAAATCCAGATACAGATCAGCTCAACATGGTTTCCGCTTTTCGCCATCAATCCGCAGAAATTTATGGATAATCCAAACTTTGCAACAAAGGACGATTATACAAAAGCATTCATTAAAGTTTTTGATGACAGCGCCCTTGAAGTTGAGGTTTTAAAATAATTGAAAAAGCTGTTCAGATCTGAACAGCTTTTTATTTTTAGCATTATCGTCCTGAATGCAGTGAAACGGAATGACAAAATGTAACTTTACTTACTCTTCTATCGTTCTGAATGTAAGATTCACTCTAGGAGTTTTCACTTTAGTAGTTGGAGGTAATCTATGAAGCCAATGATCCTGCGTCACACCTTTCATCACCAATAGACTTCCATGCTCAAGAAAAATTTCTACTTTTTCTTTGGTTTGTTTATGTTTAAACAGGAACTTCCTTTCAGCGCCAAAAGTTAAAGAAGCAATTGCTCCGTGTTTTTTGAGGTCCTTTTCACCATCACTGTGATAAGCCATTCCTTCACTTCCATCATGATACAGATTCAAAAGGCAGGAATTATAAGTTTCGCCGGTGATTTCTTCACATTTCCGTTTTAAATTGAGCAATTCCGGAGTCCAGGGTTGAGCGTATTTCGTACGTTTGGAATAGGTATATTCAAATTCTTTCTCTCCAAACCAGGCTACTTTTCTTTTGGTCAGTATTAATTTACCGAAAATCACCGCTTCATCATTTTCCCATGGAATTTGATTAAACAAATATTCATAATAAAAATCCGCTAGTTCTTGGGAGAAAATTTTACCGTAGTAATGAGCTGTTCCATCATGAGGAAGCAGGTTGGCAGGAAAATCCGTAATATCTTCAAATAGATTTATCATTTTTGATTACATTTTAAAGTTCAAGGAATTACATCTGAATAATTTAGACAAATTCCATTCCTAATGATCCTGATAAACCTGAGCGCTTTCCCAACCTACAATAAGCTGTTTTCTGTCACTTCCCCATCGATAGCCACCCATATGTCCGGAAGACTGGATCACTCGATGACAAGGAATCAAAAAAGCAACAGGGTTACTTCCGATTGCAGTTCCTACCGCTCTTGATGCTCCCGGATGTCCTATTTTTTGAGCTAAATTACCATAAGTGGATAATTTCCCTTTAGGAATCGTCAGTAAGCTTTCCCAAACCTTAAGTTGAAAATCTGTTCCTTTCAGATGAAGTTTGATGGAATTCAGGCTTGTCCAGTCTTCATTAAAAATGGACAAAGCATCTTTCTGAAGTTCATCCTCTTTCTCAAAAAAAGAAGCATTGGGGAATTTTTGCTTTAAATTTCCCAATGCCATGTGTTGATCGTCTTCAAAAGCCATATAGCAAATTCCTTTTGCTGTGGAAGCTACAATTACCCTTCCAAAAGGACTTTCGGAAAAGCAGTAATTGATGCTGAGACTTTTTCCGCCGTTTTTATATTCTGCCGGAGACATGCCTTCAATTTTCACAAACAGATCATGCAGTCTGCTCGTACTGGACAGTCCCGTCTCGTATGCCGTATCGAATAAACTCGCTTTTTCTTCCTTCAAAAGGCTTTTAGCATGCTCTATACTGATGAACTGTAAAAACTTCTTAGGACTTGTTCCTGCCCAATCCGTAAATATCTTCTGGAAATGAGCCGGACTCAAATGAATCTCTTCTGCCACTTCATCTAAACTCGGCTGAAGCCTGAAATTGCTTCGGATATATTCTATCGCTTTAGCAATTCTCTGATAATCTATATGACTTTGTGTGGACATTTCATTTTATTTTACCTCACAAATTTCCAAAGAATGTTTCGCAGAAAAAATCCGATTCTTGCGGAATTTATTTGTTGTTATACATATGATAATAAGCGAGCATTTTATAATACAGCTTAGCCGCAAGGAATGCACTTGGCTTTGCCATCGGAGAATCCATCAATTCTACGATATCAAAAGCTACTACATTGCATTTTTCAAATACTTTTCTTAAAAGTTCCAATGTTGGATACCACTGCAATCCTCCCGGTTCGGGTGTTCCTGTTGACGGAGCAATAGAAGGATCAAAAGCATCAAGGTCTATTGTGATATACACATTTCCTGAAACTTTTTCCAATACATCATTCACCCAGTTATCATTATTTGCGATCTCATGCGCAAAAAACACTCTTC
This sequence comes from Bacteroidota bacterium, assembly GCA_023426625.1. Lineage (GTDB taxonomy): Bacteria > Bacteroidota > Bacteroidia > Flavobacteriales > Weeksellaceae > Chryseobacterium. Next base: position 2,436 of record JAFAAJ010000116.1, on the reverse strand, counting down.
CTTCCGGTAAATATTCAACTTCTTCCACATCCATAGAACGGATTCCCACCTGTACCAGATTATGTTTCTGATTAGCTTCAAAAACCGCACAAGCGTGATTGGAAGTAGAACCGTGGAATTCCGGACGAAGATCCGTATGAGCATCTAACTGAAGAACCGTTAAATTTTCAAATTTTTCACCTACCGCACGGATAGACCCGATAGACACAGAGTGCTCTCCCCCGAAAAGTGTAAACAGTTTACCTTCATTTTGCAAAAGCTCTTTTGTCTTCTGGTAAACCGCTTCCGTCATGGCTTCAGGAGTAGAATCTTCAGAAACTTCTCCTGCAAAATAAACTCCCTCAAGATAAGGCTCAGTTCCTGTTTCGATGTCATAAAGCTCCATATTTTCAGAAGCATCAAGGAATAATTCCGGACCCTTATCAGCTCCTTTTCCCCATGTGGAAGTTCCATCGTAAGGAACAGTTACCAACATCACTTTTGAGTTTTCCAGCGTAGCATTTTCTTCAGGAATTCCTGCGTATGTTTTCATATATAGTTTATATTAAAAAATTGAATGATTTAACATTAAAAGATCGCCACAAAGATACAAAGAAGTTCGAAGATGGAAACGGTAATCCATTATAAGTCCAAAACTTTTGAATAAACCTCTCATAACTCCCAACTCATAACTTATAACTCTCAACCCGTCCCACAACTCATTTCACAAAATCCAAATGCTTATCTTTGCAAAAAAATTTCAGTATGTCCTTAAAAGCGGTGCTTTTCGATATGGATGGGGTGATCGTAGACACAGAGCCATTGCATAAAAAAGCTTATTTTAAAATGTTCAATGAGTTGGAAATCGAAGTTTCGGAAGATCTGTACGCATCCTTCACCGGAGCCTCTACCAAAAGGGTTTGCGAAACGCTGATCCGTGAATATAACCTCAGTCACACCCACGAAGATCTTACCAGCATTAAAAGAAACTTTTTCAAAGATTATTTTTACAATGATGAGGACTTTGATCTGATTCCGGGAGTGAGAAAACTGATCGAACATTACCATGAAAATGATGTTAAGCTGATTGTAGCTTCTTCTGCAAGTATGACTACCATTAAAATGGTTTTTGATAAATTCGGATTGGAAAAATATTTCAGCGGAAAAATAAGCGGTGCTGATTTAAAAGAATCAAAACCTCATCCCGAGATTTTCCTTCTAGCTGCCAATATGGCCAATGAGCCTACTGAAAACTGTATGGTAATTGAAGATTCCACCAACGGAATTTTAGCCGCCCATAAAGCGAATATTTTTTGTGCTGCGTATAAAAGTTTTCATTCTAAAAAACAGGACTATTCTTTGGCTAATATCACCGTCTCAGAATATACTGAACTCGAACTGGATAAAATTTCCAATTATTTTCAATAAAAAACAGCTCCTGAAAATTCAGGAGCTGTTTTGTTTTTATTCTTTTAGATTAAAAAGAATCTGATAAAGACTTTTCAAGAGAAAATGCAGAAAGAAAAACTTGAATCATTTTAATAATATAGAAACACGGTTCTCACTATACTTTAACAATATAGCATTTGCATTCATTCATCAGTACGAATTGTTTTCAAGGCATCAATTTCCTTCATCAATTATTTATTCAAACTATGGAAACCCATAAGGAATTTGAGGTTCTACAAAATAGCTTTGTAAAGTTTAAACTCTTAAAACTATTTTAAAAATTATGAAAACAATTATTTATTCATTAATGGTCACCGGACTATTAATTTCTTGTGGGAAATCAGCTGAAAAAGATGTACAAACATTTAATGATGATACAGAAAATGAAGCTTTTGAAAAAGAAATGAAAAGTTATGATTCTTTAGACACCCCTTATGACTTTGAAGAATCATCGGTTTCCAATAGCAACGATTATGATAAAATGCTTAATGATTATGAGAACTATGTTGACCAATATTTAATTCTTTATAAAAAAGCTATGAATGGGGACCAAACAGCAATGATGGAATATCCTGAACTCATAAGTAAAGCAGAGGCATTGGAACACAGCATGAAAGAAGCAGAGAAAAGTGGTAGCTTATCTGGTCAGCAATTAAAAAGAATGAACGACATTAGCTTTAAAATGCTTGGAGCAATGCAAAATCAAGGAATAGAATATTAAGAATAAAAAAAATCAGACAAATGTCTGATTTTTTTTATTTAAATTACATGCAGATACACTATTTATTTGTAACCCAATAATTTCAAAATATCTTCAGGTTCCTGTTTTTCACGGAAAATCTCATACTGAAATTCCCCGTTTTCATCTTTCTGGATCAATACGTGTCTTGGCTGTGGCATCAGACAGTGGTGAACACCTCCATATCCGCCGATCGTTTCCTGATAAGCTCCTGTATGGAAGAAACCAATATACAAAGGCTTCGTATCACTGAAAACAGGCAGATAAAT
>JAFAAJ010000311.1 GCA_023426625.1 Bacteroidota bacterium | reverse complement strand
CAATGTGTTCCGTCCGGAAGGTAAAATTTATGCAAAAAACGATAAATGGAAGAATCCTCCGAACATCCGTCTATCTCCACACTTACAATTACGGTCTGATCCGCATAGATCTCTTTGAAGAAGGAATATCTTTCGTGCAGAATTACCGGACCAATTCCCCATCTGCTCAACTGGGTAACTCCCATCTTTTCTTTGGTCATAAAAGCCATTCTCGCTTGTGCACAGTATTGAACATAAGTAGAATTAGCCAAGTGTTTGTTCGCATCAAGATCACTCCATCGAACTTCGAATTTATGGTAGAAAATCATTAAAAATCGTTTTTGGAATATTTTAAATTATATTCTTCAAAAATACTCAAATAAGATGGTTTATAAAAATTGTACTTTTGGAAAAATAATCTTCAGCATAGGATTGCTCATACATGAAACAAATTATCATTATTGGAGGAGGTGCGGCAGGATTTTTCTGTGCTTCCAACCTCGACGAGAAAAAATATAAGATCACAATTCTTGAACAGAATTCGGATGTACTTCAGAAGGTGAAGATTTCCGGAGGAGGTCGCTGCAATGTTACTCATGCCTGCTTTGACCCAAGAGAACTTGTGCGATTCTATCCGCGCGGAAACAAGGAATTGCTCAGTGTTTTCACCAAATTTCAGCCTGGAGATACGATGGACTGGTTCAATCAACGAAAAATTTCGTTGAAGATTGAGAACGACAACCGAATCTTCCCGAAAAGTAACTCCTCCCAAACCATCATCAATACTTTTCTGAATGAAATACAACAAAAAAATGTTGAAGTAAAAACAAAATGTTCCGTAAAAGAAATTGAAAAACAGGACGAGAAATATCTCATAAAAACCAATTCTGGAGATTTTGAAGCGGATTATATTATTTATACAACAGGAAGCTCTCCAAAATCACTGAAGATCATTGAAAATCTGGGACATAAAATCATAGATCTGGTTCCTTCTCTGTTTACGTTTAATATCAAAGATGAATTATTAACCGATCTCGCCGGAACAAGCTTTGAAATGGCTGAAACCTCTATCCCGACGTTAAAAACAGAGGAAAGTGGACCTTTACTGATCACGCATTGGGGACTTTCCGGACCGGCTATTTTAAAAATTTCCGCTTGGGAAGCCATAAGTTTGGCAAAACTGAAGTATAACTTTCTGATCGAAGTGAATTTTCTTTCGAAAACCCTTCAGGAGGCAGAGGAAATATTTCAGGAATACAAACAGGGGAATCCAAAGAAAACGATCGGACAATCCAAAATTTTTGATGTAACGAACAGATTCTGGCAAAAGATACTACAGATTTCAAAGGTAGACCTCAGCAAACAAGTTGCTAATATTTCGGGAAAGGAAATGCATACTATTCTGGAAAATTTATGCAAAAAGAAGTTTCATGTTACAGGAAAATCTACCTTTAAGGATGAATTTGTTACAGCAGGAGGAGTGGATCTGAAAGAGATCAATTTTAAAAATATGTCGTCTAAAATCTTACCTAATTTTTATATTGCCGGAGAGGTTTTGAATATTGATGCCGTAACGGGAGGTTTTAATTTTCAGGCTTGTTGGAGTGAAGCCTGGCTGATTGCACAGAATTTGAATAATTTATAATATATACCATGAAGAAAATCGTATTTTTTATTTTTTTTATCGCTTTTACATCTGTATTTTCTCAACAGGCTACACCCCTGAAACAAGACAGCATTATTGGTGTCTATCAAAAAGTAGATGTAGAGCCCTCATATCCGGGCGGAATTAATGCTTTTAGAACAAATTTCATGAACGCATTTAATGCCGCTAAAATTACAGCCATTGGTACTGTTAAATGTGAAGCAAGCTTTATTATTGATGAAGAAGGAAATGTGTCAAAAATAGTTGCCACCGGTAACAACCCCTCAATGAATAATGAAACAGTACGTTCAATAAGAGAAATATCAAAAAAGAAATGGGAACCCGCAAAAATTAATGGAAAGCCTGTAAAATATAAATTCCGACTCCCCCTTACCATGAGTTTTGAATAGGAAAAATAAGAACTACACTAATTAATTGAGGCAATGAAGCGTTCTTAAGTGATTTATATTTTCTTCTTATTTCAGGGTTAACGAAGCCTGTGTTTAATCAATTTTTAACGTCTCATTTCTTGATAAACCAACCCTATTAGCAACTAGATAAAGCAGCAAACACCCCACTGCATAACACAAAATATCAATCCATGAAAAAGAGTTTCCCACCACGATATACATGATGCTTCCTTTGCGGAATCCTAATATTTCTGCAATATTGAAATATTGAGCAATTTCGACCAAGCAAGAGAAAATAAAAATCCCGGATATTAGTTTCTGGTTGCTGTTGACTGTTACAAAACTTTTAACAAGCGCATACAGCAGCATGACTACAATGACATCACCGAGATAGGCTCTTATAAAGAAAATATGTTTCAGCTTGGTTGCGATAAGAACTTCTATAAAAAACAGAACTACCGTTAATAAGAAATATTTGATATTAAATTTTATCTTCATATAAAAATAAGACATAAAAAAATCGGCATCCGAAAGAACACCGATTTGTATGTTGTAAATATATTTACTTTTTCACTTTAATGGTACAGCCAATTGCAACTGTTTTTGTTGTTTTGATTGGTTCCCCTTTAATTAAAGCATTTACGGCATCCTGCACATAATATTCTGAAACATCATTAGGATCTTCATAATTATTGTCGATCGCTCCGATGTATTTTACTATATTTTTACCGTTTTCTTTCTGTAAAAGGAAGACGTGAGGCGTTTTGGTGGCTCCATATTGTGGATATATTTTCTGTCCTTCATCTACGAGGTAAGGGAAAGTAAATCCTTTTTGTTTAGCTCTTTCAATCATTTTCTGATAGCTGTCTTCCGGCTGAACTGTGGGATCATTCGGATTGATGGCTATTACAGGATATCCCTGATTTTTATATTTCTTATCAAGCTCGATAATTCGGTCTTCATATTTTTTAGCATACGGACAATGGTTACAGGTAAAAACAACAATAAATCCTTTTGCCGTTTTATAGTCACTCAGGGAAACCATTTTCCCATCTATATTTTTCAGTTCGAAATCTGTAGCTTCGTCCCCAACTTCATACCCTTTTATTAAAGTAACTTCTTTTGGAGAATTCTTTTTATCGGGATCGGACACTGTAAAGCTTAACAGTCCCAAAGCTATGATAAAAGCTGCTATTGCAATTCTAAGGTTTTTCATAGTATATTGGTTTAAGGTAAATATTTAGTAATGGTACTTTCCAAATCTTCCTTACTCATTTCACCATCGTTGAAATGCACTTTCTCCCCATTTTTATAGAATATCGTCACCGGAATATTCCCGTCCCAGTTTTTTTCAAATTTAGGAATCCATGTATTCATTCTTTTGATATCATCCAGCAAAATAACTTCCGCGGTGAGATTTTTGTTTTTTATGAACCGAGCTACTCTTTCCTTGTCCACCAATCTGTCCAGAGAAACCAGAAGCATTTTAAATTTCGGATTATTGATGTATTTGTTATTCACCTCCATAAAGTGCGGAAGTTCTTTTACGCAGGGAGCACAGGTGGTAGACCAGAAATTGACAACCAACAATTGATCTTCTTCCTGCTGTATACGTTTTTCCAGCTCCTCATATTTTATGGAAGGGACAACAGTTTGCTGCTCCTTTGTGAAAGCAACGCACAAAAACAGAAATATAATCGGGATCAGATTCTTCATATTCAAAATTAATAAAAAGCATTATTCCTTTTTGATTTACAACCTGTTAAACTTTGTTAATAATCTTTTTCTCACTTCCTATTCAATTGTTTATTTTTGCTTAAAACCTTTCTATGAAAAGAGTCTTTCTCATTTTTGGAATTTTAATATCTATAACTGCTTTTTCACAGGAAACTGTTTTGAGCACTGCAGAACTATCTGAGCTGGATGTGACCAAAAAGTCTAAAGAACTTACAATAGTTGAAAAACCCGCGGAATTTTCTAAAGGAAATGATAAATTAAGACAGTTGATCGCGAAAAATTTTAGAGAAAGAAAAGTTATCGGACAGGGAGTTGAAACCTGTTCACTAACTTTCATCGTTGAACGGGATGGCACCATAAGAGATATTAAAGCATCAGGAAACAACACAAGTTTCAATCTGGAAGCAATAAATGCTCTTTCAAAAGTAAAAGATAAATGGATTCCGGCAGAAATCAACGGAGAAAAAGTACGTTATCGTTTTAAGATTCCTCTCACTTTGCGTTTTAAATAAGAACTTAAACAGAAAATGACCGGATTATCCTCCGATCATTTTTTTTATTGAATTAAGCTTCATCAAAGCTTCTATTGGTGTCAATGTATTGATATCTATCTTGGTCAGTTCTTCACGGATATTCTCCAGAACGGGATCATCTAACTGAAAGAAGGAAAGCTGCATATTTTCTTCAGTCACTCTTTTTATACTTTCCGAAGAACCTCCGTTTTGAGAACGGCTTGCTTCTAATGTTTTGAGGATTTCATTCGCTCTGTTCACCACTTTTGAAGGCATTCCGGCTAATTTGGCTACATGAATCCCGAAACTGTGCTCACTTCCTCCCGGAACCAGCTTTCTTAAGAAGATGATATTTCCTTTATTTTCCTGAATCGAAACATGGAAGTTCTTTACCCTTTCAAAATTCACGGTCATTTCATTCAGTTCATGATAATGCGTTGCAAACAATGTTTTTGCCTGAGTCGGGTGTTGATGTAGGTATTCCGCAATCGCCCATGCAATAGAAACCCCGTCATAAGTAGAGGTTCCACGACCGATCTCATCCAGAAGAATCAGGCTTCGTTCGGAAATATTGTTCAGAATATTAGCAGCTTCATTCATTTCCACCATAAAAGTAGATTCCCCTGCAGAAATATTATCTGTTGCTCCTACTCTTGTGAAAATCTTATCCAAAATACCGATCTCTGCATGTTTTGCAGGAACAAAGCTTCCGATCTGCGCCAGTAAACATACGATCGCTGTCTGACGAAGAATTGCTGATTTACCCGCCATGTTCGGACCTGTAACCATGATGATCTGTTGAGAATCTTTATCCAGGAAAATATCATTTGGGATGTATTTTTCTCCTAAAGGAAGGGCGTTTTCAATGATCGGATGCCTCGCTTCTTTCAGATCAATGGAGTATCCGTCATTTAACACAGGTTTTGTATAGCTTTCTGATACCGCTAATTCTGACAAACCGACTGCTACATCGAGTTGTGCTACAATATTTGAGTTTTCCTGAATCTGATCGATATAAATCATCGTTTCAGCACAAACTTTTCTGTACAATTCGTTTTCTAAAATTCCGATTTTTTCTTCCGCTCCAAGAATCTGATTTTCGTATTCTTTCAGTTCATCCGTGATGTAGCGTTCTGCATTTACAAGGGTTTGCTTTCTCACCCAATCAGATGGAACTTTATCTTTATGAGTATTTCGGACTTCAATAAAATATCCGAAAACATTATTGAAATCTATTTTAAGACTTGTAATTCCGGTTCTCTCGATTTCTCTTTGGCACATTTCGTCCAAAAAGCCTCTCCCTTTACTCTGAAGGTTTCTCAACCGGTCTAATTCTTCAGAAATTCCTTCTTTTATAATATTTCCTTTTGCAATATTTACCGGAAGCTCCTCATTAAGATGATTTTGTAAGAGCTTAATCAATTCTTCCTGATCATACAAAGGTTCCAGCCATGCTAAAACATCTGCATGAGGATGAAGCAGAGACTTAATTTTATGAATATTAATCAAACTCTGACGAAGATAACCTAATTCCTTAGGTGAAATTTTCTCGGCTGCCAGTTTTCCCATTAAACGATCTAAATCTGAAATGGATTTTAACAGCTGAGAAATATCGTATTTGAGATTATCGTTTTCATTAAAGAAATCAATCAAAGATAACCTTCTGTTGATTTCATTCACCGATTTCAAAGGAAGGATGATTCTTCTTCTCAATAATCTTCCACCCATCGGAGTAGAAGTTTTATCTATAATATCCAGCAAAGATTTTCCTTGTGCATTACTTGGATAAACGATTTCCAGGTTTCTCAATGTAAAATTATCCATCATGAGAAAATCTTCCTGGGGAATCACCTGAATTTTCGTGATATGGGAAAGCAGATTGTGGTGGGTGTCTTCTACCAGATACGCAAAAATTGCTCCTGCTGCTGTAATTGCCAACGGCTGATTTTCCACTCCGAAACCTTTTAAAGAATTGGTTTTGAAATGACCGGTAAGCTTTTCATAGGCAAAATTATATTGGTACGCCCAATCTTCAAGCTTGAATGCACTTTTGTTTTTAAGCTGTTCGGGAATCTGAACACTTCTCTGGTAAATAATCTCACTAGGATCAAAAGTATTAACAATGTGAAGCAGCTTTTCAAGATTTCCTTCACTCACTAGAAATTCTCCGGTTGAAATATCTACCAAAGCAATTCCGAATCTTTCTTTTTCTTTGTGAAGGGAAAGCAGGAAGTTATTTTTCTTGGAATTAAGAACCTGATCATTGAAGGTAACTCCGGGAGTAACCAGTTCAGTAACGCCTCTTTTTACAATTCCTTTCACCATTTTCGGGTCTTCCAACTGATCACAGATGGCAACCCTCATCCCCGCTCTCACCAATTTCGGAAGATAAGAATCCACCGAATGATGTGGGAATCCTGCTAATTCTATGCTTCCTTCTCCATTGGCTCTTTTGGTAAGAACAATTCCAAGAATTTGAGATGTTTTTACAGCATCCTGTCCGAAGGTTTCATAAAAATCCCCCACCCTGAAAAGTAAAAGTGCATCAGGATATTTCGCCTTGATGGTATTGTACTGAGTCATTAACGGGGTTTCTTTCTTCACCTTTGCCATTTAAAACTGTTCTTAAAATTAGGTCGGTAAAAATATGAAATAAAACAGAAGGAGTAAAGTTTTTAAAAAGCAGATATAAGTTTCTCTTCACCTAAGAAGGAACAAACATTTTAACAATCCTTTTCTTCTAATTTCTGTATACACTTTATCGCAAGATTTATTTCTCACAACGCAAAGATACTTGCAATCAGATTTTAATTCAACAGCTTTATCTCTTTGATTTAGCCAAAGCTTTCGAACTTTTCTTATACGCCCATTTCTGTTTGAAATTCACCCATTGAGCTTTGAAAAGTTTACGCATGATTTTGTCTGTATATCGCATCACAAAAACATGTTACAACATACTCGCAAATACTTTTGGTTTATTGGGAAGTGCCCGAAGAGACATCGAAAAACCCGGTTCCAGATATCGGTTGAAATGCCAGAAAGCTCCGGGAATGAATAATGCATCCCCATGTTCCATAAAAACCTCGTACCCTTCAGCATACTTCAACGCCGGAAATTTTTCATAATCGGGGTTTTCATAGTCCAGTTCATAGATCGTGTGAACGGATAACGGCACTTTATAGAGAAATGCAGATTGTTTTTGATCAAATAGCAAAATTCGTTTTTTTCCTTCAAAATGAATATGAATAAAATCTCCCAGATCAACATCATAATGCATGAGAACATGCGCTTCACTTCCTCCAAAAAACAATGTAGGCAACCTTTTGAAAAATTTCATTCCAAGATCCGGATACGTAAAATTCTTCAGCAATTCCGGAAGTCTGTCCGTGATGATATAAAAGAAGATTCGTAGATCTGAAGGTTTGCTTTTTATAGTATCAATATAATCCTTCATCTTCATGCGTGTCACCGGAGCATCGGAACTTTTGGAGGCATCTGCCGGTTTATTATCATATAGAGGAACTTCCTGTTCTCCCGCTTTCTCTCTGATATAAGCAAAATTCCATTGGTCAAAAGCATCCCAACGACTGGCAAAATTCTTAATTAAAAGAGGTTTCTGTTTTTTAAAATAGTTTTTCTGAAAGTCTTCTTTACTAATATCTTGTACGACATCTACGTTCTGGAGGATCATCTTTTTTAATTTATGATGAAATAAAAATACTGCTTTTTTTGAAATTCTTAAAAATTTATCTTTGTATCCTGATTCTAACTTATGAAAGTCTACAACACAAAACATTTTCTGAAAATACTTTTCAGTTTGCATAAAAGCGATACCCTGAAAATCCTTTTTCCCACAATGCTACTGGTAGGAGCTTATTCTTACGGAATTGCCTATGTAGAACTTGAATATCTGCACCTTACCGCAAAATCCAGAATAAGCAATATCGGGATGATCCACTCCTTATTGGGATTTGTTCTTTCCCTGTTATTGGTTTTCAGAACCAATACCGCTTATGACAGATGGTGGGAAGGAAGAAAACTATGGGGAAAACTGGTGAACGATTCCCGGAATTTTGCCGTTAAGATCAGTTGTATTCTTGGAGACGACAGAGAAAATGCAGAAGAAATCGCTCGTTATATAAAGTTCTTTCCTCATTTTCTTGCAAAGCACCTCTCAAGGGAATCCACAAGACGAGCTTTGGATGAAGATTATTCTGACATCGAAGGCTCTTTAAGACATCATGGGCCGAGTGAAATCATTGTTCTTTTGAGCCAGAAACTGCATCAATTAAAAAAAGAGGGCAAGATCTCTGATGTGGAAATGGTTTACCTTGAAACTCAGCTTTCCGGCTTTCTCGATGTTTGCGGAGGGTGTGAGCGAATAAAAAACACACCTATTCCTTATTCCTATTCTTCTTTTGTAAAGAAATTCATTATTCTGTATGTTCTTGCTTTGCCTGTGGCCTACGTTATCAATATCGGGTTTTTCATGATTCCGTTGACGGTTTTTGTATATTATGTACTGATGAGTCTGGAACTTATTGCTGAAGAAATCGAGGATCCTTTCAATAATGATGAAAATGATATTCCGATGGAAGCATTGGCGCAGAATATTGAAAAAGGCGTTCATCAGATCATGGGAGAAAAGCCATAATCATGGTTTGCTAAATAATCAATAATAAAAAAATATACACATTGGTACATAAATTAAAACTGGAAGAACTCAACAGAATAGATGTAGAGACATTTAAGAAAACAGAGAAAATTCCGTTAATTGTTGTTTTGGACAACATCAGAAGCATGCATAATGTGGGAGCAACCTTCAGAACGGCAGATGCTTTTCTTGTGGAGAAAATAATTCTTTGCGGAATTACGCCACAGCCACCTCATCGTGAAATTCACAAAGCCGCTTTGGGGGCTACAGAAAGTGTTGACTGGGTTCATGAAAAAGACATCAATACAGCGATCAGCGATCTGAAAAGTCAGGGATTTGAGATCATAGGCATCGAACAAACCAGCAATAGCATGATGATCACGGATTTCACTATAGATAAAACCAAAAAATATGCGCTAATCTTAGGGAACGAAGTTGACGGAATAAGTGATGAAGCTTTGGAAAACATTGATACTTTTTTGGAAATCCCTCAATTGGGAACCAAACATTCACTGAATGTGAGTGTATGCGGAGGCATTGTCATGTGGGAATTCACTAAAGCCCTAAAATAAAAAAACTGCATATGCCTTGACAGACAGTGCAGTTTGAAATAAATCTAATAAAAAGTAAAAATGAAAGGCTACAAAGGTAAGTTTTTTTTACTTACAAACAAATTTTAAATTTATTTTTTTCGACAAAGCCTTAAAAAAGTGTTTTTTTCAGAAAAAGTTTAGTTTAATTTTTTATAAATTAGCACAATGTTTATCAAGGATTATATCTCGAAAGACTTCCCATGCTTTAGCCTGACTGACTCGATAGAATCAGCAAGAAGTATATTAGAAGACTTTGGATATTCTCATATTTTCATAAAAAAATCCCATCATTTTTACGGAGCCATTGCGAAAGATTTCCTGTACGAAGAAGAAGGAAATTTAAAGGATCTTGAACATCAGATCGAAAGATTTGCGATCCTTGAAGACAATAATATCATGGACAGCATCCGGTTGTTTTATACCTTCAATTGCAATATCGTTCCGGTTATCAATAAAAATGAAAAATATTTAGGCTACATCAGCTGTGATGATATTTTCCAGGATTTTTCACGTTATCCGCTGTTTTCAGAATCGGGAGCCATTCTTACCATAGAAACTCCAGCGAGAAAATATTCGATGACAGAGATTGCGAATATTGTGGAAAGCAATAATTCTAAATTTTATGGGGGATT
>JAFAAJ010000308.1 GCA_023426625.1 Bacteroidota bacterium | reverse complement strand
ACAGTAATAATTCTCTGAAAAAAAATCATCATTGATCGGTTTGATCGTTATTGGTCGAGTAACTTCTGCAAGCTCCCATTGCCTTTCCTGTGGCTGTAACATTTTAAAAATTACTTCAAAGCTTGCTTGCTTTCCTTTGTTTCTGGAGAAGTTCAAAAGCTCTACACTTTGAATATCTTTATCAAATTTCTGATTAAATAAAGCAATGATATCATCAGAAATTCTGAATTCTTGAGTGGATCCATCAGCTTTGACCAAGACACCAATTCCTGATTTTTCAATTCGCTTCCGGATACGTCTTTTATTACTCATAAAAATTAACAACTTCCGTATTTAAAAGAAATAAAACCGTAACCATCATCCGATAATAAAAATCCAAGTTCGTCAAGGCGTTTTTTATCATCTTCCGAAACTAGTCCCGGATCTATATTCACATACAATTCATCATGTTCACAATGTGTTGGATAATCTGGATTTCCATATTTAAGCAAAATTGTTAATGCTTCAATTAATTGTTTCATTACTTTTTTTTCAAATAAAATGAAATTTTACCATCAAGCAAGCAATTTGAGTATTTTTTCTTGATCCAGGACCAGAAACTCCAGCTGCTCAAGTTTATTATTAATGGCGGCTAACTTTTTATTGTAGTCCGGGGCTGTCACTTCCGGGAGTTCACCTTTCATTTTGGCAATGGTTTGTTTTCTCCTGCAGATAAGACCGGCAAGATTCCTTTTTTCCCGGTCGAGCTCCAGTGCTGACATTGACGAAAAATTTTTTTTACTTTCCGTAGGTAAGATTCGCTTGGTTTCAATGTAATGATCCAGTGCTTTTCGATATCGATCAAACTTTTGAATCTCTCTTAATATTTTAGTCTGCAAATCATAAGCTGCGACTTCATCTTCCGGAGAAATTATATTCAGTTTTATTTTTAAGCTGCAAAGATATAACCAAGAAGAAAAGGCATCATTATAAGTAGAATGCAGCTCAACAGGATATTGGGTAATTAAGCCAAGAAATTTAGGCTTTGTTGGTTCTATTTTCCCCAGAACCGGAGACGGCACTATTTTTTTTAAGATATCTACTTTTTGTCCAAAACTTCCAATATTTAGTTTCAAAGAATTTTCTTTTTTTTCTACAGAAGAATCAATCTGTGATAACAAGTATGTGATTTTAGCACGGTTATCTAATGTAGGAGTTTTATACCTCAAGGCCAGTTTCGGATCTCCTCCGGAACTAAGGTAAAGTTCTATGTTTTGCTGATGTTTTTCCATATCCAAAAAAAACCTCCATTGCTGGAGGTTCTAACTATACTTAACAATGAGAAATTGTTTATTTTCCGGTTGATTTATCTGTTTTTTTAGGCTTTCCAAAAGTTTTGATGGCAATTTCCAAAAGTTGAACTTCTGCTTTATAGTTCAAATTCTTTCGTAACTGCAAAACTTTTTCCAGACGCTGTTTGGAAAATTCGTTCAAAAGCTCCAGACCGTCTTTGCGAAGGCAGAGAGTTGATGAACCTTCTTCCCATAATTCAAGAGCATTTTTAGGAACGTCCGTCAATATCTGCTTTTGACCATTCGGCCTATTTACTACAGCTCCTGGCTTTACTACCAATAAAAAATACTTTTCCATGATTAAGGCGTTTCAGGAGTATCCGGAAGTTCTACAATTTCACCGGCATATACATAAGGTTTCGTATTGGCCGTAACCGTAATCGCTGTTCCTGAATTATCCTCTAGCTTTTTCCCGGTTGTGCTGTCAGCCTTATCAAAGAATGCCGGAGTATCAGGATTGCCAACAACCCATTTTTTACCGGTGCTATCTGGAATTGCCCAGATCATTGGAGTATTTCTGTGGGTGTCTACAAAACCAATGTTGGCTGCAATAAAGTTAGGAATATAAGAATCAAAATCAGTTTTAGATTTTTTATTCCCTTTATTACCCACTATGGTAGGCTTCAACTCTCCTTCTTCAACAAGCATAGTAGCCTTTTTCCATCCTTTACCAGCTTTAAAAGTTATACTGTTTGCCGGCAATGTTATTCTTTCAGCATATGTTGATGCAGCTGTGACCACCGGCTTTACAAATGTTTCTACAAATGCAACCGGAGTATAGTAAAAGTCAACGGATACCCCTGCAACAAGATCGGTATTAGGACAATAATTCAGGTTTTCTGTATAGGTTTCTTCAAAACAATTATCTGGCATCTTTTAAATTTTTACGATTAAACCACTATTACCTCCGATCAACTGTAAAGCGAGCTCTGCGTTTTCTGCAATTTCTTTTTGAGAATACCCTTTTCCATTGATCGAAATCTTTTTGGGAGCAGTATCCAGAAATCCGTATTTCTCCCCTTCAAACTCAAATTCTAATCCCGGTTCAGGTTTAGAAACTTTAGGAGCACCTGCCTTTTTAGCCAGTTCCTTTTCCTTCTTTGCAAGCTGCTTTTCTTTTTCATTTAGCTCATTTTCTTTAGTTAAGAGCTCATCAGCTTTCTCAGCCTGTTCTAAGGCAACTTTTTGAAGTTCCTCCGCAGAGAGATCTGCAAAAGGAACATTAATATCTTTTTCTGACATAGTTATTTTTATGAAGCGATTAAACCTTTTTCAGATGGGTAATACAAATCATTCAACTCTTGGTTATCGAGTCCTCTGTTTTTAGAAGCATCAGGAGTATGCACGTAGGTTAATTCATTGATTGCGAAATCATACCCTAAAGTAAATTCGCCAAGAATATCCAGTACTCTTCCATTCTCCTGAACAGATGTGATGGTAGCAGGATTATCAATGGCATCAACCATCTTAACAAATCCGTTTTCTACAGTTGAGATAATTGTTCCCCTGGTTAAACCATCAATACCTACAATTTCACGTTTTCCTAATCTTGTTACCAGCTTGTCACCATCTTTATAGATTGTATTTTTTCCAAACTGATCTTCATATGCAATAGCATAATCCTCAGCGTCCGTTACAGAAGTAAAAATCTTTTTGATTTTAGGCTTCATCAATTCTGGAAGACCTCTCTCATATTTTGTGAATACATCTACAATATTTGATTGAGTTATCGCATCTCCTGGAATTAAGAAGGCAGGATTATCGGTATTCAATAATAATTTTCTGATAATCTCATTTAAACCATCCATTGAAAATCCGAATTCCGGACTGTTTAGCCCAACTTTGGCAGCATTGTAAACCCCTTGAACCGACAAAATATTAACATCATCAATGATTTTTTTCAATAAAAGATCAATTGCTGTTTTTGAAATGGATTTATCTTTTAAAGCCTTGCCTTCATCATACGTATCCTGAAGGATAGTTCCAATGATTTCAGCCGGATCTAATCTGAAGTCAAACTTTTGATGATAGTTTTTCATCGCTTTTTTTCTAAACTGGATCTCACCAAATGGTACTACCTTTTTAGAATCAAAACCCTGAACCACGTGCCCGATTAAAGAATGTAAGGAAGGATATTCTCCTCTTACCTTGGTAATAGTTGTGGAATGAGCATTTAGGGCAATCGCAGAGGACAAAACAGCTGCTTGCAATACTTTAGGATTCTTCTGGAGATATCTCCATACCTCAATTTTAATTTCGTCAATTTTCATTTTAGGAGAGTAATTTTGTTAGAAGTTGATTGTGTTCAGCGTTAGGATCCATGAAACCTTCGATTAAGCCGGAATCATCGCCTTTGTCTTTTCCGTTGGTAGGAGGAGCTGAGTGAGTTTCTTTACTATCACCGTATTCTTTGCATTTTGCTCCTAGATCAGCAATAGCATCGGCCATTGCCTGTCCTTCTTTAGCTTCAATCCCATTAAGATTCATTGCTGCTGTCAATGCTTCCTGAGCAGCTTCTAAGCCTGCAACTTTCTCCTGAAGGTCAGCAATGGTTTGTGCCTCCTCACCGCTTCCTTTTTCGTCCAATGCAGCTTCAATTAGCTTAAGCTGCTCTTCATCGAGTTTTACGTGCGCCTTTCCTCCACCCCAAAAATTGCTCTGGAAGGTGAAAGTCTGCAGACCTAAAACAGCCAAAAGTTTCTTCATTTATTTTCGTTTTAAAATTTTGATAAAGCATCTTCGAGAGTTCCGATTTCATTGATAAGCCCAACTGAGAGGGCTTCTTGAGGCGAGTAGGTTCTACCCTTCATCACATGGCCATCATCTTTTAATGTTTCCTTCAGGTTCTCCTGCATCCTGGAAATGAAGTCAGCTGTCATTGATTTCAGTTTCTCCTCATAAGCTTTCGGATCACCATTTTGGAGATCTCGGAATTCTTTATTTTTCTCAGTGGATTGCGGAGCATAAACCTCATAGATCGTTGCCCCCCATTTCTCGAACATTTTAGAAAAGTCCTGGTGTGATAGCATGGTTCCTATAGATCCAATCAGATCGGCAAATGGATTAGCCATACGGATATCTGCCCCAGAAGCAATGTCCATTGCTGCAGAGCACATATAACCGCCTGTATAGGCGATTGTAGGTTTACTAAGATTTTTGATAGTGTGGGTAAGTTCTGCGGTTCCTGAGACCATACCGCCACCTGAATCTATATTCAGAACAATTCCTGAGACGGATGGATTCTTATCCAGTCTTCTTAAAATGGAAATCATATCCTGAGTACCTAAGTAATACCAGGAAGAATACTTGATAATTGGACCCGTTATGTCTAAAACAACAGGAAATTCATCTGCTCCAGAAGATTGAGCAGCTGCTGCTTGGATTTCAATTCTGCTTTGCGCCTGCTGAAGAATTGTTTCTGCAGTATGAAAATTCTTCTGCTGATATCCAACAATCAGATTAGGAATAAGCGACAATAGAAATGCCTTATCTATTGCCAGTGGTTGATTTAGAAAAAAATTTTGTCCGTGCATCGTATTGATTTCACGGACAAATATGTTTTTAGGTTAGGGGGTAAGAAAGGACAGACTTCTAGAAGATTTTAATTTATCTCTCTTGTATTATATGTATTTAGTTTGCGGTTTAATAATAGTATCACCGGAAATCGCAATGGTATATTCATCATTACCGGAATTATCTTCTTTTCTATTGTCTATTATTTCTATTTTAAGTTTTTCTCTATCATTTCCGAGTAACATTTTCTCAATATTGGAATACAAAACAATTGCGAACTCTTTTTTATTAAAATACTGATTACACTTATCAACGGTATCTAAAGACATATCGAGTAAAGAAAAGCTAATATTGATATCTGTAAAATAATTGCCGTTTTGAGTTTTAGGTCGGATCCCCCGGTCATATCCCTCCGGAACAATATCAAAGCTTACAACGATTTGCTCTGTGTCAGGGAAAACTCCATTAAAGGTGTCTATATATGAAATATCTTCGGCTTTATAAATTTCCACTCTACGTACTTCTCTGTAAAATGACTCTGCAATATTTTTAAAATGTCCCATATTTTCGGATTTTTTTTGTCAAAGAATCATTCTATTTTGAAACTTCTTATAATTCCTATTATAATGTTTTCTGATAGTTTCATAATTTAACTCCTCTTCAGTAATATCATATGCTTCCAGGATATTAAGAATCGACGTTTTAAAGTCAATATTATAAGCACTCTGATTAATCAGTCCCTGCTTGATTATTTCGTCCTTAAAAATACCATCAATGGAACGATTGATATAATATTTCTGTGGATCTAGCAAAACGCAACCGTATCTGTATGTTTTATCCAAATGTACTTTAAAAGTCAATGAATCATTATAAGTAAAATTGTACCTCTTATAATCATAGCTTGGGTTTTTAAATGTTTTCCTTTTCAGGATATTGAGCACAAGAACTCCAATCCAGTTCCTTTCAGTTAGTTTTATATCAGAACCAAAACCAACTGCAATGAATTTCCGCAAATAAGATTTAGTGGGAATTTCTATTGTTACTTCCATCAAAATTTTTTTGTTCCAAATAAACAGGAAATAAACCATTAAAAAAAGGAAACAAAACTGTAATTCTGTAAACCCCCGATCAACAAATGGATTACAGAAATTTTTGAAAGTGTAACCAAAAGTTCTTAAAAATTTTAAAAGTGTAATACTCTATTTTATTACAGATAATTCTGTAACTCCTTTATAAAATTACACTTTTAAAAAAATAGTGTAACTAATAGAATTACAAACTTTTGCCAATATAATTACAGAATTACACTCTTGAAGTTTTTAGTTTAAAAGGGGTGGAGAGGGGAGATAATGCAAAAACGTTCGTGCATGTATTTTAAAAAGGAATCCCCGTCGCTTTCGCTCCGGGGATAGTTGTTTATTGATTTTCTGTAAGGATGTAAGGGCGGATTAATCAGGCAGCATGTATTCTGCCACTAATTCACAACCAGAATAATCCTGGCGACTGCAAGCGTTTTCCAGAATATCCTGCGGGCATTTATTTATGAGATAAACAACTTTGTCCATATTCCTGCCGCATATATCGGAGTACAGGACATTTATATTAGTTCCACGAAGGGTTGTGTAGTTTTCCAATGCATTATTAATAATGCATGCCTGGGCAATGCTCATGTTTGGGTTCATAAAAACCGTCATTAGAAAGTTTAATGCTCCTGGGTTTCCCGCAGCCCACTCAATAATTTTATTCATATTTTAATTCATTTTAAATGGTTTATAATGTAATAATGGGATTCTTTGTGTAACTCTGTAACTCTCTTAATAAACATCAAAATCGTTTTATGTATTAAACTTTTGATATAACATTTTTATCATTTAAGAAACCTACAAAGCTGTAGGTTTCAGCAATACTTTTGTAGTAACCTACTTTTCCTTGATATGTTCGCTTGAAATAGTTCAATGTATCCAACTTCTCCGGAATTAATTTTCGGGCGTATTTTGCCTGGTCTTCTTTGCTCATTCCGTCTCCTTCATAAAGAAAACCTAGCAAATTATTTTCCCGGTAGATTCCATAGAGCCATTCATCACTTTTCTTCAAATGAATTCCCAGGACGTCAAGGCCTAAAAAAGCAAGGTTTATCGGCAATGGCTGATCATCTTTAAATGAAAGGATCCTCGCCGGAATCACCATCGAATCCAAGGGTTCCTTGTGTTGCTTCAGGTTCTGCATTAATTTTAGTGATTCTAATATGTTCGGTTGTTTTCTTTTTTGGTTTCCCATTGTCGTAGATTATATTACCATTTGAATCTTTTTCGTCCAGGTTAATTGGAATCCGGTCTTCAAATTCAAATCCATTTACTTTACACCAAATTTTTGATTTTTTCTTAAAAGCATTGGAAGTCATATTGCCCAGGAATTTCAGATTGTAAGACTGAGCAGTCTTATGGACATCATCCTTGATCATTTCTTTACCGATATTATTCGGATAGAATTCATCAGCCCATTCTTTAAACCATTGCCCCATCTCAGTCAAATATGCTCTCATTTTGATATTGCCGTCTGGAGCTTCGATCTTGGCTTCAGTCTGAAGATAAAATTGGCAGGACTGAAATACGAAATTCAGAAACTTGAACCATTGAGGGGTGTCCCAATCAAGGAATAAGGAGTTCCCAAAATCATCCTTTGGATCTCTCTTGTCACGTTCATCATTGGATGCATGGTAATAATCAGAAAATCCCATTACCAATCTTCTCCTGGTGGATGATCCACGCTGATCTTTTATCGCATAGTTCGTAGAAACACCAAATTTCGGAGAGTTACGAAAGGCCAGGTTTACTTTTGCTTCGAATTTCTCGTTAACTGTAAGCTTCGAAGTAATGACAGAGAAGAAGCTCTCAAGATTAAAGTTCCGGCGAACGTCATCAAACAGAATAAAATCTGTATGCTGATTAACACCTTCGAATAAAAACTTGTCGTTTTCAATGTCTCCTTTCCCATCGATATCGTGCCGGTTCATGAAAAAGCGCATTGCTTCAAAGAATAAGGACTTCCCTGCCCCTCCTTCAGCTACATCATCTTCAATCACTGCATTATCTGCAGCAAATAATACCCAAGGACGTGTCGGATCTTTAAAACGGTGCGTGGAATATCCAAAAGCAAAAATCTTATTGATAAGGTGCTGCTTTTGTTCATCGTTCTCTTCGTCCGATAAATACTCACTTGTTATCTTGAACAAAGATTTTTCATAGAAATCCTCTTCTTTATAACCGGCTTTTATATAGTTGTCACGTTCTTTTTCCCAATGTATTCTGGAGACCTGTATTAGATAATTTAGAAAATCGCACCCGTTGTCCAGGATATCGATATCGTAATATTTCTCTCCTACCTTGGTAATTTTAAAATAGGGCGATTCAATTTTAAAATCTTTGATTTCTTTGCCGGAGATAGTATGATCGGTTTCTTCTTTAATCAGGTTATTGATCAGCTGTGACTCCAGGACAAAGTTTTTAAAGTATTGCTCTTCTTTTATCCCGGAACTGGAAACATTAAAGATTCTATTTCCCAGGAAAAAATATTGATTGAAAGGTGTAAAATCCGTAAAATCCAGAGTCCGGTTGTGCATATTTGCCAGGTGGCCATCTGTAATTTTTTGAGAGGTTATGAGCATATTGAGAAGGGCGTGGGGAATTTCCCGGATTCCAAGCTCTTCCTGTTTCTGCAATAAAAAGTTCCTGAAGTAATCTTTTATCAGTTGAGTCGTTTTCAGTTCCTGAACTACATGGCCATCAACTGCAGCGAAATAATATCCGTCTTTTCTTGAAAGGTCATCGATTCTGCAGAAACCATTAAGTCTTAAAAAGTAAAAAGCGTACATGTGGTGAAAGTTATATGTCACACGTCCGCTTTTTTCTGCAATTGATGTTTCCCAAAACTGAGCAGGCATTGCAAGACTCAGCATCTTTTTCACATCATATGTGACTTGATTTATGGTTTTCCTTTGATTGGCTCGCATAAAATCTTTAAAGTCCTTTTGAGCAGGAAATTTGAAGTATTTATCCAACCACAGCGTTTTCATTGGAAGAAACTGCAAAGCCAGTTCTCTTCCCTCTTTTTTGCCAGTTGCATCTGCGTCCGGAATGTTGACAACTTCATGAGCCATCTGCAGGAATTCCCTGATCAGGAATTTATCTAAATTTTCTGTTTCTGAATTAAACCATATGGCAAGCTCACCCAGGCTTAAAAGGTTAATTCCATCACTTCCACCGGTAGCAATACAAATTCTTTCCAGTTTAAAGTTGAGTTCTGCATCCGGAATATCTTCAGGATCTACTTTCTTTCCTGTATCCTGTGATTTTTTAGCAGCTATATTTTTTCTTTCCTTTTCTTTCTCTTCTGCAAATATTTTTCGGATCCTGTCAATTCCGAAAATAAAACCTTTAGGACGGCCACCAAGATGACGAAATCTTCTATCAACCGGCTTTTCATCATCTGAATATTTTTTGCCTCCTTTGGGCATATAGATTTTGAGCCACTGGCCAATCTCCGGATCTTTATTAATGAATGCCAGGATTGGAAATTTATCAGTTGCTTTAAATCTGAAGACTTTCTTTTTCTCTTCATTATAATAGCTGTACTCCTCCAGTGAGTAAAGATTTACTTTTGCGCAATCTTCCTGAGTTACAAATGGTCCCAAAACCTGAAGCTCATACTCAGTAAAGTCTTTTGTTACAAAATGAAAGTTTTTCTCATTCAGCTCATGGGGGAAATCCTCCAGATCGTATTCCCGAAATTCGTATTTATAAAATTCCCTAGTGTCTTCAAAAATTTGTGTACCGGTATTTTTCTGCAGTTCTCGACCAATTTCCAGTATAGCCTCATAATAAGCCACATTGTGCTCCAGGGCATAAAGCCCGAAGCAATCCTCACTTTTAATGGATCCTCCGAAATCTGTCAGTTTCCAACGATCCCCGATGAACTTTAACGATGCAGAAGCTGTTCTCTCATCATCCCGGATTTTAAAATTCTTCCTGGTGTCAGCTTGAGGATACAATTTCAAAATCTCATCTAAACCTCCATTGGTTGCTGCCAGAATTTTTTGCGCTGCTGTAATTAAAGAATCGCTCATGCTTATAATTCTTTTTTATTCCATTTGATTAGAAATGATACTAAGTCTCTATATGTGATGGTATTGGTATTGATAATATGAAACCTTCTTATAAAAGAAGCATCTTTTGGAAAGTTTTTAATCTCTTCTGAAAATTCCAAAACTAATCTTGGATTTATATAGAAAACTTTTTCGATTTTTGGATTGACTCTTATCAACCCTGTAAGTGAAATAAAAAAACACATATCCGCTTTCTTATTAATGTCATGGAACCAAAGTACTTCTGTATCTTTATCCTTACTGGACATCTGCCAATGAAAAGTGTCTTCAAATACCTTTGGGTTACGGCAGTTGATTTCATAATATTTTGTACTCACCAATAAGTTTCTGATAAAAAGTGATTTGCCAGATATCATATCACCATGTATTATTAAATGTTTCATTTTATTAATTCTATTTTTTCGCTTTTCAATGTCTTGGTTCCATCAGTAATGGGGTATAAACGTTGATTAAATTTTCCTTCTCCCTGAAATACTATTTTTTGGACTTTTCCAATTTTTGTATTGATTTTATTAACTCCTTTATAAATACATGGTATTCCATCTATGGTAACCGGTTGTCCGGGTTTTAAATCAAATATTTTCATTATGTCAGTATTAAATGCGGTTCTATTATAAATCCAAATTCCGAAAGAAGAATTTTCACTTCAGGGATAGTAGTTAGATCAGTTTCAGCATCAACTTTTATAATTTTTGAGTACTTTGGAAAAGCTATTTCCCCTATTTTTTTTCTAAGTCGGTATGCTGCATTATGTTTCCTTTTGTGATTACCTTTCTTTTTCATAATTAGGTTTGATCAGTTTATTTTTTTCAGTAATTAAGCCTAGAGCAATCATACGTTTTCGATACCAGGTAACATTACCATTGAATTTTGATTTGATATGTGCATGAAACTCTTTCTGAGAAATAAAGTCTCTGTTTTTAAAAACTCCCCTGCAAAACTTCCTATAATCATTTTTATCTTTTAATTGAGTGGGTCTTGTTATCTCTTTGTAATCAGAACTCTTGCTAACTGACTGCTCATTTAATAGCTTCTTTTTCTCTTCAAATGATTTTCTACCATCATTTAGAATCCACGTGTAAGAATTTGATTTTTTGAAGGAAGACATAATTTCTATGATTCTTCGGGGTTAAATTCTTCCAAGGCTAAAAGAAAGAATCCCATTGCCATGATTTCGTTATTATTTGTCGTATTAACATTTATCTCTTCGTTGCTTTTTTTCCAGAATTCAAAATCCTTATCCGGATTGAGAGCTTTAAACTCCCGATAATTCCGTCTGTGCTTTTCAACACCTTTTTTAATCTGCTCCTGAAGAAATTCTTCCGATTCTACATTGGAAAAGGCGTTTTTTACTTTAATTTTTATTTGTTCTGGTGTCATCTTTACTTTAATTAATTACCTGATGCTTAATTGGCTTTATCTTATATATATCATCCTTGTCAACAATAAGAAGTTTATTTCTTGAAGAAGGCCAGTCGTCAGTCTGATACCCCAAAATAAAATCTCCAACTTTGAACCATGTATCCTGCCTTCTTAAAACGTCTATTTTTTCAAGTATTAATTTTATTTTATTTTCCATTTTAAAATTTAGTAGATTTATAAGGTTTTACGTTTAATAAGAGTTGAAAGAAATACTCTGGTCGTTGTATTTCCTTTTTCGTCAACAATGAAACTGAGACCACTACAACAGGGTGAGGCATATGTCCAGTTTTTTTGCCTTTTTTTACATACACTACACTCTGTTATGATTTCTTTTGATTTATCCATATCATTCGATTTTATCAAGGTGTCCATAGGGTTTATTTTCAAGGCTTAGCATAAGTTTTTTCTTTGCTATTTCCTGAGAGGAGCCAGTCATTGTAATAGTACCTGCGATTTTACCAAATCTTATATTTTTACATTCAGCAAAATGGGTTTTCCCAATAGTATAGGCTCTGAT
>JAFAAJ010000266.1 GCA_023426625.1 Bacteroidota bacterium | reverse complement strand
ACAATTCTTATCAGTCCTATTTTATCCGGTGATCTGAAATATCCCATCATCATAAAAAATGTCGTAAAAATGTACACATGAATAAGGGTAGGCAAAAACAATCCTAACAAAATGATCAGACCCGGTTTCACAAAATACAATATTCCTACACTTAGGATCAGAAAAGATAAAATCAATTTGGTGATTTTTGATTTTAAAGTAAAAAGAAGATAGATACAGAAGATAAAAAACGCCAGCAAAATAATTCCGACCATTCTTTCCATATTCATTGAGAATCCATTGATATAATTCAAAAAAAGGACGGTTGTAACGGTTACTGACACACCTAAAAACAAAGAAACATCAACTTTGGAAAGAAAGAAGTCTTTTCTTTTCAGCCAGTGCAATTCCGTAAGATAATGCAAAGGTCCTAAAACCGCATAGGAAAATAAAAAGGTATCGAAAGGCAAAATACAGGCAACTCCTATTGAAAGCAGAAGCATCAGACAGTTCAAATATTCTACTTGACGATGAGAAGCCATAATGGTCATAGCTAGATCAGACTTTTACACTTATCTGCATTACCTGAAGATCAAATTCTTTAGACGCAACCAAAAGATGATCGAAAATATCCGCCTGAATCTGCTCAAAATTCTCCCACTTTGAATCATTGGCAAAACAATACACTTCCAGAGGTAAACCTTGTGGTGTAATATCCAATTGACGCACCATTATTGCCCCGTTTTTATCCACATCAGGATCGTTTTCAATGTATTTCTGAGCATAATATCTGAATACTCCGATATTGGTAAGCTGGCTTCCATTGATCGCTCTTTCGCGATTGGCAAGACTTTCTTTCTCTTTTTTAATTTCCGAGGTTTTAGCATCCAGATATTCAGAAATGAGATTGATCTGCTTCAATCTGTCGATATCTTCATCCGTTAAAAATTTAAAAGAATTGATATTGAAATAAATGGATTTTTTAATTCTTCTTGTATTAGATTCGGACATTACCTGAAGATTTTTGATCTCGGTTGTCAGCAGATCGTAAGTTGGTATCGTAGAAACTGTTTTATCGAAGTTCAGGATCTTTGTGGTCAAAAGACTGATCTCTGAAATATTTCCTTCTATGCTGTATTTAGGAATACTGATCCAGTCTCCCACTTTCATGCTTTTGGAGGTAGAAACGTGAATTCCTGTTACAAATCCTAAGATCGTATCCCGGAAAACCAACACAAGAACGGCCGTAATAGCCCCTAAACTTCCTACGATCGTAGTTCCTTTGATCCCGAAAATCACACAGATTCCTACAATTGAAAAAATGAAGATCCCTAAAATTTTTACCGTTTCCGAGATGGCATTTAACGCCATGATCTTATAAAAGTCCTGTTTAATGGTAAAGTAATTTCTAAAGGTCGTAAGACCTCTGTAGAGCATTCCTGCAATAATCAATACAAATCCTAAATTAATGGATCGGGTAATAAATATGTTGGTTTGAGGTATAGACCTCGGAGGAAATATAAAGGTATTAATGCCCGCCACAATAATTATGGCTATAAGATGCGCCACAGAATTGCTAACTTTAGACTGGTAGACAGATTTTATGACGGGATATTTATTTTCATTATGAAAAAAACGAAAAGTAAAATTGATGATCGCTTTAAAGATTAAATCGATGACTAAAAATACGGTGATAAGGATAGTCAATTTCGCAAAAATATGAAGCACCCAGTCAAAACCGGCAGGTGAAATCTTAGTAATATAAATATAAAGTTGCTCGCTGAGCTCCTGTATAGAATTTTTTGTTTCTTCTAGCTGATCGTTCATATCATTATTCCTTATAACAAATTTATGAAAATACTTGATGCACGTGCCAAACCCTTTAAAATATTACAAAGTCCCCATCAAATTCAGAAATACCGTAAACAATTTTTAATAAAAACAAAATATTTTTATCTAATTATCAAATATTTACTATATTTGTTATGCACAAAATAAAACAAACCATAAAAACCCTCATAATATGAAACATCTCAATCTATTTCTCATTACGGCTATTTTGCTTTTATTTCTTAGCTGTAACAATAATGAAACTCCTGAAATAAATGACGTTGCCACTCCAACGGTGGAAACAGGTAAAATTACAGGAAAAGTAATGTCACAAAACGGAGCAAAACCTATTGGTGGGGCATCT
Organism: Bacteroidota bacterium; assembly: GCA_023426625.1. Lineage (GTDB taxonomy): Bacteria > Bacteroidota > Bacteroidia > Flavobacteriales > Weeksellaceae > Chryseobacterium. The sequence goes on along the minus strand of JAFAAJ010000266.1, from coordinate 2,525 downwards.
GTTTTCACTTTTGATGATGAGTATAAGATCTACTACACTACTTCTGATGCAGAAGGTAACTTTACATTGGATGCACCGGTCGGCAATCACACCATTAATATTCAGACAGGGGACGGAAGTAATTTCCGTACAGAAGTTTCGGCAAACATAAAAAAGAACGAAACCTTATCCCTTGATCTCTCTCAAACCAAACTGAATCAGGTAGCTAAAATTGCTTATGTAAAAGGCTCGTATGATAAAATCGAAGATATTATCCTGTCTTTAGGATATAGCGTTACCGAAATTACGAATAACGATCTTGCCAATCTACCAACTATTGCACAATATGACATTATTTTCCTGAATTGCGGTTCAAGAAAATACTCTACCAATCAGGCTCTTTTCCCGGTAATCGAAGCTAATCTTGCCACTTTCGTTGCTAATGGCGGAAGTATCTATGCTTCGGATTGGGATGTTTCTTATCTGGTAGGAGGTACAGACAACACCTCCAACTGTTCTGCTCCGGGAGGATTTATTCCTGATTCAAAACTATGTTCTACCAATACAGGAAGCTCAGGAATTGTTCCGGCAACGGTAAGCAATGCAGGACTGGCTGCTGCACTTGGCTTTAATAGCCTTAACATCGACTTCGATTTAGGTGCGTGGCAAAAAATCATCAATTATGACCCTACTTACTGGGATGTTTTGGTAAAAGACACTTCAAATCAGGCATTAATGTTGAGAACCAATCATTTTACCGCACCAGGAATTCCGGTAACTCCTATAGGTAATGCTGCGAATACAACGTTTGTTCCGGTTTGCGTTACTATTCCCGGAATTAATATTCAGATCACAATTTCGGTTCCACAGGCTGCAGTTCCTTATCTTGTTGCGTTAGGTGCAACAGTAGGTCCTTGCACAGGTTCTTCGAACAGCGGATATATTTATTATACAAGTTTCCACAATCATGCTGCAGGAAACATCGGAAATGCAGGAGTTATTTTACAGTATGTAATTCTGAATCTGTAACCCAATTTTTCATCAATATGAAGTGGCTTGAAAAAGCCACTTTTTTTTATACCTTGCAGTATCAAAAAGCAATTATAATATGGACATCGTTTTAATCAACATTCTCTGCATAATCTTATTAGTACTCGGAATATTGGGAACTTTTCTTCCCATTTTACCGGGACTGGTTCTCAGTTTCTGTGGATTACTGATCTATAAATACGGAACCGATAGCGACCTGTCCATGCTGTATATTTGGGCTTTTGGAATACTTACAGCTATTTCTGCTGTTCTCAGTTATGTAATTCCAGCAAAAACCAACAGAAAATACGGCGGAACGCGTTGGGGAAGCATAGGTTCTGTAATCGGAACTATTGCCGGAATGCTCACTCCTATTCCGTTAGGATTTCTGATCGGGATGTTTGTAGGAGTATTTATAGGTGAACTTCTTCACGACAGCAAGGATATGAATAAGGCTTTACGGTCAACAAAAGGAGCTTTCATTGGATTCATTTACGGAACAGGGTTCAGTTTTGTGGTGGGTGTGGCAATGTTTTTGGTTGTAGTATTAGACATGCTGAATTTCATTTAAAATTATGTTCAATAAAATCATCATATTAAGTTTAGTATTGCTTCTGCTGATTAATTGTCAGGCACAAATGGAAACAAAAACGGCTGAAGCGGCTAACACACAGGAAGCTTCCACTAAAGAAAATGGTATCATTTATCTCCGTGAAGGTGAAAACAAATTCCTGAAAGAATACGAAATGAATGTGACTTTCAAAGGTGTTTCGGAAGACAGCCGTTGTCCGAAAGGCGTGAACTGTATCTGGGCAGGAGCTGCCGTAGCACAAGTTGAAGTGATGGGAATTGCTACCCGACCCGTGATAATGAATTTAGCGACCACAGAACATCCAGGAAGAAATTACCATCAGTCGGCGAATTTCAATGGATATACAATTTCGCTTGCAGAATTAACTCCTTATCCCACAGCACAGGATGGAAGTAAAATTCTCAGCGGAAACTATAAAATCGGAATTACAATCAAAAAGACAGAAGAAACTTTCGGTTCTACCACGAGATAGGTTTCTTGCCTTTAGAGATTAGATATTCATTGATCTTTGAAAACGGTTTGCTTCCAAAAAATCCTCTGTGCACAGAAAACGGTGAAGGATGCGCCGATTTTAAGATAAAATGTTTAGCCGGATCAATAAGTTCGGCTTTTTTTTGTGCGAAAGCACCCCACAAAACGAAAACTACATTTTCTTTTTTATCTGAAATCTCTTTAATGATAAAATCCGTGAATTTTTCCCAACCCAGATCTTTGTGAGAGTTCGGAGAATGAGCACGAACCGTTAATGTAGCATTCAGCAGCAAAACACCCTGTTTTCCCCAATCATCCAGTTCTTTGGAAGCTCTTTCCACTCCGATATCATTTTTAAGCTCGATAAAAATATTCTTCAGCGAAGGCGGAGCAGTCACCTGTTCGGAAACGGAAAAACACAAACCATTTGCTTGGAAATCATTATGATAAGGAT
>JAFAAJ010000238.1 GCA_023426625.1 Bacteroidota bacterium | reverse complement strand
GCATTATTCCAACGGTGAAGATCATTGATGTTTGAAAGAATGCCTCCTGCAGGAATCCCGATCTCTTTATTACCAAGTCTTTTAGGCATGTTCTGTATTTTCTGTGCTTTGTTTTTATTTCCAAGATAGGCTCCTGCAAATTCGTTCCCTTCAAAATTATTTCCTGTAAAAGAATTGCTCATCACTGCTTTTTGAAAAAGTTCCATGACATTCTCATCAAAACTTTTCCCTGAAACTTTTTCTATGACCTTTCCCAAAACATTATATCCGTCATTGGAATAATGAAAGCCGAAACCACTTTTAAACATCAGTTTTTCACCTATGAAATTTAACCCGGAAGTATGATTTAATAATTGATGGATCGTGAGATGTCTGTATTCTTCTGTATTGAATTCTTTGAGATATTGGGATACCTTGTCCTCAATCCTGAGTTTTCCCTGTTCCATCTGAAGAAGAATCAAAGTAGCGGTAAATTGTTTGCTTACAGAGCCGATGGCGAAACTCGTACTGTCTTCAATTTTATTTTTTATTTCAAAATCTGTAAAGCCATTTTCTTTTTTATACAGCAGAATGCTGTCTTTGAAAACAGCAATACTTCCATTAAAATCATATTTTTTGAAAACCGAATCGATCTGTCCTTTCAGAAGTTCTCGCTGGAAAGCGGTAATAGTAGAATCTATAATAGCATTTTTGTCAATAGCTGGTTTTTCTTCTTTCGCCTTGGTGCATGAGAAAACAGCAGTGAAGAAAATCAATGGAATAAATATTCTTAATATCATATAATGTGTTTTTGCAATAATAATATTTTAAAATGAAAAAACAAGAGTGAGACAATTTTTCAAATTAAAGGAGGGTCATATTATTGTCTTTAGGTGAAATGATCTGGTTTTATAAAAATAACAATTACTTTTCGTATTTTTATAGCATATTATTGATAAATTTTAATAACTATGAAAAAAATCTACTCGCTTTTTGTGTTGGTCTTCGGCTTTATGGTAAATGCCCAAGTACCAGAGATTCTTTATTACAAATTTGACGGTGTTACGGGCGCTGATGTGCCCAATCTTGCAAGTAATCCTCCTACAGGTGCTCAAACGGCGCAAATTGTTGGGAATCTAACTTTAGGAACTAATACAACGTGTCTTGGGAATGGTTTGGTAGGAACAGGTTCTACAGGAAATGCAAATTATCTCAATACAAACTGGAATCTCTCGCTTAGTGGGTCCTGGACTCTTCATTTAAAATTTAATAATTACACAAACAATACAACAACTGTTTATTATCTTCTTGGAGATGGGATTTCAGGAGGTAACTCTTTCAGAATGTTTACAAATGGTGCTCCAGGTCCCAATAATGTAAGACTTACAGCCAATGGCATGACTAATGTGGATATTCCAGATGTTTTTACGGCAGCAGCTCCGATCGATCTTATTGTTATATATGATAGTACAGCTCAAAACGTAAAAGCTTATGTAAATGGGGTTCTTAAAACTACCGTTGCTCAGGCTAATCCGTTAAATTTTAATGGAACGATCTTTAAAGTGGGAGGGTATGGATCCAGCATCACCGGAATGAAAGCAGGAATGATCATTGATGAGTTTGGTCTTTTTAACCGGGCGATAACAGATTCAGAAATAGCATCCTTAAATAACTCCTGTTCTTTAAATACCAATGAAGTCATTAAAAAAGACAATAACAGAGTAGTGGTAAAAGCCAATTTCCTGTTGCTGGAAAAAGGGAACTTCGGTAAGTATTCCATCTTTGATTATTCGGGAAGGGAAATATTATCCGGAAATGAATCTTCTAATGCAATCAATATCCCGGAATTGCAAAGTGGTTACTATATTATTAAATATGGGGATGTTTCGACAAGGTTCAGATATTAAACTTAATTCTATTTACTAAAAATGCCGCTTAAAAATAAGCGGCATTTTTAGTAATTTGGTTATTTTACAAAAGTGATGAAAATATCTTCTATCTCATCATGGATTGTAAAGAATTTCGTGAATGGCTTGAGAATATGATGTACTTCATATTTATTACTGTAAAGTGAGTAGCTTTTATTGAGTTATTATTTTGAGATCAGATCACAAAACCAAAAAACATATTCTTCATCTTCATCATTTTTATCTGATTTGGGTTTCGGGTAAGTTTTCTTTATGGTTTCTCCAACTTCAAATTCGACAGGATTTTTAAAAATTGGTCCGTCAAAAGTAAAGGTGTGGAATTCCCCGTTTTCTCCGCATGGATCTACATTTCCGGGAATATCTGCTATAAATTTTTCATCGATGATTCTTCCTGCGAAACTCTTATCCAAATAGGCTTCATTGACGCAGGTGACAATCGTTTTAAAACCAAGATTTAAAAACTCATGGATGAGGTCAGTGGTATTGATTTTCCATAATGGGAAAACAGCCTCCATTCCAATGGATTGCAACTGTTCTTCACGATATTGCCGTAAGTCTTCCAAGAAAATATCTCCGAAAATAGAATACATCACACCATCCGATTTTATTTCATTCATCGCATTCCCTACAATTTCACGATATTCTTCCATTGATGGTTCTTTTGGAAGCTCCATTTTTATTAACGGAATGTCTAAACTTTTCGCCTGTTTTTCCAGCAATGAAACATGGACACCATGCATGGAAATTCTTTGAAAATCTTTATTGATGCTTGTCAGTAAAGAGGTTATTTCAAATTGATCTTCATTCAAAGTTTTGTATAAGGCAAGAGCGGAGTCTTTTCCGCTGCTCCAGTTGAAGATGGCTTTCGGTTTCATGTCACAAACATAGTATTTTAAATAAAAAACCTCAAGAAATTTTTCCTTGAGGTTTAAATTATTACTACGTTTAGTAGTTACTAATTGTTTACGGCACAGCCGTTACATATTTCTTCTGTACTTACCACCTACCTCAAACAGGGCATTGGTAATTTGTCCAAGAGAACAGTATTTCACGGCATCCATCATTACTTCAAATAAGTTCTGCTGATTGATGGCTGCATGCTGAAGTTTCTTTAAAGCTTCTTCGGATTTACCTTCATTCGCTTTTTGGAAATTATGAAGAGATGAAATCTGAGCCTGCTTTTCTTCCTCTGTAGAACGGATAACTTCTCCAGGAAGTACAGTTGGAGAGCCGTCTTTTCCAAGGAAGGTATTTACTCCGATGATAGGATATTCTCCGGTGTGCTTCAGCCATTCGTAATGCATGGATTCTTCCTGAATTTTCGAACGTTGATACATTGTTTCCATTGCTCCAAGAACACCGCCTCTTTCTGTAATTCTGTCGAATTCTGCATATACAGCTTCTTCTACAAGATCCGTTAATTCTTCAATGATAAATGAACCTTGAAGCGGATTTTCGTTTTTAGCTAGTCCTAATTCTTTGTTGATGATCAACTGAATGGCCATTGCTCTTCTTACGGATTCTTCCGTAGGCGTTGTAATGGCTTCGTCGTAGGCATTCGTATGAAGAGAATTACAGTTGTCATAAATAGCATAAAGCGCCTGAAGCGTCGTTCTGATGTCATTGAAATCAATTTCCTGAGCGTGAAGCGAACGTCCGGAAGTCTGGATGTGGTACTTCAACATTTGGCTTCTTTCATCAGCTCCGTATTTCAGTTTCATTGCTTTTGCCCAGATTCTTCTAGCTACACGTCCGATCACTGAATATTCCGGGTCGATACCATTGGAGAAGAAGAAGGATAAATTGGGAGCAAAATCATTGATGTTCATTCCTCTTGACAAATAATATTCCACGTAAGTGAAACCGTTTGCCAATGTGAATGCCAACTGAGAAACAGGATTTGCTCCGGCTTCCGCAATGTGATATCCTGAAATGGAAACAGAGTAGAAATTTCTCACCTTTTCTTTGATGAAATATTCCTGAACGTCACCCATTAATCTCAAGGCAAACTCAGTAGAGAAAATACATGTGTTCTGAGCCTGATCTTCTTTCAAAATGTCTGCCTGAACTGTTCCACGAACGGTTGCAATTGTTTTAGCTTTAATTTCAGCATAAATATCGGCAGGAATGATTTCATCACCAGTAATTCCTAATAATTTTAATCCTAATCCATTATTAGATGGTGGCAATTCTCCGTTATATTTTGGTCTTGCTAAACCTTTATCGTCAAATTTTGCTTTTAAAACTTCTTCAACTTTAGATTCTAAACCATTTTCAATGATATATTTTTCAACGTTTTGGTCGATTGCAGCGTTCATAAAGAATGCTAACAACATCGGAGCCGGTCCGTTGATCGTCATTGAAACAGAAGTTAGTGCATTCACTAAATCAAAACCTGAGTATAGTTTTTTGGCATCATCCAAAGTTGCGATAGAAACTCCTGCATTTCCGATTTTACCATAAATGTCTGGTGGTAAAGCAGGGTCTTGTCCGTAAAGAGTTACAGAGTCGAAAGCTGTTGATAAACGTTTTGCAGGCATTTCTGCAGAAACGTAATGGAATCTTCTGTTGGTCCTTTCAGGACCTCCTTCTCCGGCGAACATTCTTGTTGGATCTTCTCCTGTTCTTTTGAAAGGATAAATTCCTGCTGTGTAAGGGAAACTTCCAGGAAGATTTTCCTGACCTTTCCATTTGATCAGGTCGCCCCAATCGTTGTATTTTGGCAAGGCGATTTTTGGAATTCTTAAGTGGGATAAAGACTCTGTTGAAGTTTCAACTTTGATTTCTTTTCCTCTTACATAATAAGAATAGAATTCCTGATGGAAAGCATTTTTGGTATCATCCCAAGTTCTCAGGAAGTCGATGTTTTCCTGTTGAAGCTCTTTTTCTGCCTTTTGATATTCTGCATCTAAAGTTTCGTTAGAAATGATATTTTTTACCCCTTCAATATGATACATTTTTCTTGCCAGTTCGGCTTGTTTTTCAACATCTGCATCATACTGTTTATTGTTTTCAACAATTTCAGAAAGGTAACGAACTCTTTTTGGAGGAATGATCGTAACTTCATCAGTTATTTCCTGTTCAACAAAAGTATTCAAGCCTAATCCTGAAAATTTATCATTCACTTTTGAAATCAATCGGTTGTAAAGCTCTGTAGTTCCGTGGTCGTTGAACTGAGAAGCCTTTGTTGCATAAACCGGCATGTCTTCCAGTTGACTTTCCCATAAC
>JAFAAJ010000236.1 GCA_023426625.1 Bacteroidota bacterium | reverse complement strand
AAAGTAAGCTCCGTAGAACCTCCCCCGACATCAATATATAAATAGGAAAAATCTTTGTCTAATCCTTCAGCAACATGGTTTTCATAAATTAAGGTAGCTTCTTCATCTCCTGAAATGATTTCAATGTCAATTCCGGAAGTTTGTTTTACCTCACGTATGATTTCCTGTCCGTTTGCAGCATCGCGCATGGCACTTGTAGCACAGGCTCTGTAATGATCCACTTTATAGATTTTCATCAGGTCACTGAAGATCTTCATGGAATCGATAACCATTTTTTCTCTCTCTTCCCCGATTTTTCCCAAAGTAAAAACATCCATTCCTAATCTTAAAGGAATTCTTAGCAGATTAAGTTTAATGAATTCAGGTTTTCTGTTGGTGATCTTTACTTCATTGATTAAAAGTCTTGCGGCGTTACTACCTATGTCTATTGCGGCAATCTTCATCTTGTACTTGTTTTGGCTTTTAAATAGTTATATGTTTCAATCTGGGAGCGGCATTCTTTCTTGTCATTCCTTATATATTCATTGCTCAGTTTTTTATCTAAAATCCGGGCCTTTACATTATCTTTCAGTTGAATGTCAAGAATGTCCTTTAGCTCTTTTTTAAGGCTTTTGTCTGTGATTTTTGCGGCAGCTTCTATCCTGTAATCCAGGTTTCTCGTCATCCAGTCTGCGGAGGAAATATAGATGTCTTCGGAACCTTTGTTATAAAAGTACATCACTCTTGCGTGTTCAAGATATTCGTCCACAATACTTATTGCCTTTATTTTTTCCTTAAATCCTTTTTGGTTCACGGCGCAATAAATACCACGGATGATCATTCTTATCGTTACTCCGGCTTTTGCAGCATCATATAATTTGGTGATCAGAGCACGGTCGCTCAGAGAATTTGCTTTAATGATCATTTCCGCTTTTCTTCCGGCTTTGGCTTCTTCAATTTCCTTGTCAATATGATGAACAATTTTTTCACGCATAAACTGAGGACATACCAAAAGACTTTTACAGGTTTTCAGTACAGGCAAAAAATCCTCTTTCGGCTTTTTCAGAACATTAAAAACTTTATTGATATCTGCCATAATGCCACGATCGGCGGTCATCAGCAAATGATCTCCGTAAATTCTGGCTGTTTTTTCATTGAAGTTTCCGGTACTCACAAAACCGTACTGAATGGTTTTATTGTGAGATCTTTTCTTGATGACACAGAGTTTGGCGTGAACTTTTTTATTTGGAATTCCTATTAAAACGGTGATGCCTTCCGGTTCCAGCATTTCTTTCCATTCCAGATTAGATTCCTCATCGAATCTTGCCTGAAGCTCAAGCATTACTGTCACTTCCTTGCCGTTTCTCGCCGCATAAATCAATGCATTGATGATTTTGGAGCTGCTTGCAAGACGGTAAGCGGTGATCTGGATCGATTTTACATCAGGATCCATAGCAGCTTCACGCAGCAGATCGATCACGGGATTGTATTTATGATAAGGGAAGGTAAGCAGGACATCATTTTTTAGAATAACATCTGTAACTCTTTCACCATGTTCAAAGGCAGGGTGAGTAAAGGATGTTCTTTCCACAGGCTTTTCATAAGCTTCAAAAACATCCGGGAAATCCATGAAATGTTTGAAGTTGTGTATTTTTCCTCCGGGAATGATGCTGTCTTTCTTGCTCAGATTTAATTTTCGGATAAGCAGTTCAAGAAGAGCTTTATCCATATCTTTATCAAAAACAAAACGGGTAGGTTTTCCTTTTCTCCTGTTTTTAAGTCCTTTTTCTATTTTTTCAGCGAAATTTGTTCTAATATCATTATCCAGGTCCAGTTCGGCATCTTTTGTTACTTTAAAAGCATTAGCCGCAAATTCATCATACCCAAAATAGGAGAAGATATGAGGTAAATTGAAAGCAATAACATCTTCCAGTAGCATCACATTCTTTTCTTCCGGATCTTCCGTAGGCAGAAGTACAAACCTCCCGACAAAACGTGAAGGGATCTCAATAATAGCATAATTGCTTTGATACTGCCAGTTTTTTTTTCTCATTGCTACACCAAGATAAAGGCTTTTATCCCTTAAATACGGCATAGGCGTATTGTCATGAAGAAGAATAGGAATAACATTGGACTCCACCACTTCATCAAAATAATTTCTTACGAAGTCCTTTTGTTTAGCACTAAGATTTTTGGAATTTTTAATGAAGATCTTCTGGTCAGCCATTTCAGCCTGAATTTTTTTCCAGGTTTTATCAAAGTTCTGTTGCTGTCTGATCACGATCTCATTGATCCGTTGTAATATTTTAGATGGTGGCTGATAGAAAGATTCGGCTATTACCTTTTCCTTAAAGTCCATTGCACGCTTTAAACCCGCTACCCGGACACGGAAAAATTCATCCAGATTATTGGAAAAAATCCCTAGAAAACGGATCCTAAGATGTAAAGGAACCTTTTCATCCATCGCCTCCTGCAAAACCCTCTCGTTGAAAGCTAACCATGTAATATCTCTGGGATTGAAATGTAATGACATATTGGTGGTAAAATTTATCAAAAATAATAATTCAAAACAGTCTTTCCTATATGTATAAAGTTAAACTTTGATTAAAATTAGATATACTCGTTTTCCCAAGTCCTCATACATTGGGCAAAGATGTAATGTTGAGTGGAAAATACTGTTAATGATGATGTTTTGTATAATGAATTACTCTTGTTTGGCTGAAAAAAAGTATATTTGCCACTTATTTTTTATCTCTTATGAAAAAAATCTTAATATTCGCGGCTGTTTCGTTAATGGCTATGATGAATGCACAGAGAGGGTGTGCAACTTATGAAAAATTAGAGCAGTTTTATATTCAGCATCCTGAAGCTAAATTGGCTGAAAAAGATCTTGATCACTTTTTAAAAAATAATAAGCCAAGCACTTCAGCAAAAAAAACTGTGGTAACTATTCCTGTGGTGGTACACGTTTTATATAAAAATGCCACTCAGAATATTTCCGATGCGCAGATCCAGTCTCAATTGGCTGTTTTGAATGCGGACTTTAGAAAAACCAATGCAGATTTCAGTACAGTGGTTCCTCCTGTTTTTCAATCAGTGGCTTCTGATATGGAAATAGCATTCTGCCTGGCTACGAAAGATCCAAATGGAGCATCTACAACGGGGATCATCAGAAAACCAGTAGCTTCATCTTTCTTATTTGATGATAATTATTATAATGGTGCACTAGGAGGTGATTATGCATGGGATACAACAAAATACTTAAATATATGGGTAGGTGCATTTACTGACCAGGATTTGTTAGGTTGGGCTTATCCACCGATCGCTGCAGGATATGCAAATGATGGTTTATGTATAACATATCTTGCGTTCGGAACTATGGGAACGGCAGCTCCTCCTTATAATAAAGGTAGAACTGCGACTCACGAGATCGGACATTATTTTGGTCTTAACCATATTTGGGGAAGTTCTAATAACTATCCGGTAACGTGTGGTACAAGTCTTAATAATGATGGTTGTGCAGACACTCCGGCTACCAGTGAGCCTTATTTTGGAACACCTGTATTTCCTGATAATAGTTATGTTTGTACACCTACTGCTTCAGGGGCAATGTTCATGAATTTTATGGATTATGTAGATGATGCTTCTATGGCTATGTTTACAAATAATCAAAAAACAATTGCACAAAATGCTTTAATCGGTCCAAGAGCGAGCTTACTTAACTCAAATGCTTGCAGCTTTTTGGCAGTAAATGAAGTTGAAAAGGCTGAATCTATCAATATTTTCCCTAACCCGACTACGCAGTTTATTTCTATTGCTTCACCATTAGTGAAGATTGATGAAGTAGAAATTTTCAGTTCAGAAGGAAGATTGATAAAAAGAGCTGTAATTAACAATGAAACTGACAAAATTGATGTGAGAGATTTTGCAAACGGTGTATATTACATCAGAACATATAAAGGTAAAGATTTCGTAAAATCAATGAAGTTCATCAAGCAATAGTGAAAATATTTCCCAAATATTGTCTAGTAAAGAGGCTGTCTCAAAAGGACAGTCTTTTTTTCTGCGAAGTTGAAAACTTTTATTTTTTGAGATTTTGTATGTTGAAAATATTGAGAAAGAATTGAAAACAAACCGAAAATCCAAAAAAGCAGTCTGTTTCAGGCTGCTTTTGCCATTTTCTTTAGATTGTGGGCAATTGCGAGTATTGCGATTTCTACCTCGACCTTATTTTTTCCTCGAAGCAAGAATCGTTTAAAATTTTTGTTATGTTTGAGTTCCGCAAAAACAGGTTCAACATCATGACACCTCTGTTTTCGGAGTTTGATGCCTTTCCTGGTGTTAAGAAGTCTGAAAGCCTTTTCTCTGATTTTGGCTAGTCTGGGATTGTTTGGGGAAGTGGTTATTTGTCCCGATTTTTGGTCTTTTCTAAAGTAATTGTATTTAACATAAGGTTTTATTTTCTTGGATTTTAGCAAATTATAATTTTCTTCCGAGCCATAACCCGCATCGGCAACAAGCTCTTTGGGAACCTTATGATAACTCTCTTCAAAGCCTTTCAGATGAGACTCTAATGTTTTGGTGTCTGTTGGATTCGAATGAATCGAGTAATGCAAAATAAATTGCCTGTTGGTTGAAATTTGTAAATTGTAGGCCGGTTTAAGCTGTCCGTTTCGCATATGATCCTCCTTCATCCGCATAAAAGTGGCCTCTGTGTCGGTCTTGGAATAAGAATTTCTAGCCTCTAATATTTCCTGTTGCTTTTTGTATTTCTCCAGATTGTCTGCCCAGTTTTTCTTAGCATAATTCAGCTTCTGACGAATTTTTGAGGAAACTTTTTTATCTTTTAAAACCTCATTAATCTTGTCGATGGTTTGAGTTACTTTTTCTGAATCTATTTCTTTAAAATCAAGACTTTCTGTGTTTTGAAGTTCGTCTTGGGCAACTTTTTCCGCGTAATTCCAAAGTGCCTCCAGTTGCTCTGCAATTCTTGCTTTATGTTTTTTGATGGATCTTCCCCAGACAAATGTGTAACGATTGGCATTGGCTTCAATCTTGGTTCCGTCCACAAAAGTGGTTTCCAGACTCACCAAACCTTCCTGCTCCAAAAGCAGAACGATTTGTGTGAAAATGGCTTTAATTTCACCTTTCAAACGCTCACTGCGAAATCTGTTTATGGTATTATGATCGGGACGGCTCATGGCGGAAAGCCACATGAAATGAATATTTTCTTTCAAGGCTTGTTCCATCTTGCGACTTGAATAAATATTGCTTAAATAGCCATAAATCAAAACCTTTAAAAGCATTTTCGGATGGTAACAAGAGGTTCCGCCAGGTTTGTAGGTTTTCATTAAGCTTTTAATATCCAAACCATCTATAATGCCTGAAACGATTCTTACGGGATGCTTTTCTTCTATTAACTCCGATAAATTCGGAGGAAAAAGCAAATTTTCTTTGGGATGGTAATCTTTAAAGACTATTTTTGTTTTCATTGACACACCGCAAATTATATAATTTGCAACAATTAGGAAAGCCAAAGCTTTCCTTTTTTCATAAAAAAGGCTGCCTAACTTTTGAGACAGCCTCTTTATTTTTATTGTGTCAATTTGTCATAAATTTTCAGATGGTATAAATATTGAGAAAATCAGAGTGTAAATTGAATTTAAAAATTAAGAAAAAATATATAATATTATGAGTAAAATAATTGGAATTGACTTAGGAACTACCAACTCTTGTGTTGCTGTAATGGAGGGTAAAGACCCGGTAGTTATTCCTAATGCAGAAGGAAAAAGAACTACACCTTCAATTGTAGCATTCACTGAAGATGGAGAAAGAAAGGTAGGTGATCCTGCAAAAAGACAGGCTGTAACGAATCCAAAAAAGACAGTATATTCTATCAAAAGATTTATTGGTACTCATTTTAAAGATGATGGTAGCGAAATCGCAAGAGTGCCTTATGAAGTAGTGAGTGGACCAAATGATACTGTAAAAGTAAAAATTGACGATAGAGAATATACTCCACAGGAAATTTCAGCGATGATCCTTCAGAAAATGAAGAAAACTGCTGAAGACTATCTTGGACAGGAAGTAACAAGAGCGGTAATCACTGTTCCGGCTTACTTCAACGATGCTCAGAGACAGGCAACTAAAGAAGCTGGAGAAATTGCAGGTTTAAAAGTTGAAAGAATCATCAACGAACCTACAGCAGCGGCATTGGCGTATGGTTTGGATAAAAACCATAAAGACCAAAAAATTGCAGTTTATGACTTAGGAGGTGGTACTTTCGATATCTCTATCCTTGATTTAGGAGACGGTGTATTCGAAGTATTATCTACAAATGGGGATACTCACTTAGGAGGTGATGATTTTGATGATGTGATTATCAACTGGATGGCAGATGAATTCAAAGCTGAAGAAGGAGTAGATCTTAAATCAGACGCTATCGCTCTTCAGAGATTGAAAGAAGCTGCTGAAAAAGCTAAAATCGAATTATCTTCTTCTCCACAAACTGAGATCAACTTACCATATATCACAGCTACAGCTACAGGTCCTAAACACTTAGTGAAGACTTTAACCAGAGCTAAATTCGAGCAATTGGCTTCAGAATTGGTAAGAAGATCAATGGAACCGGTTGCAAAAGCATTGAAAGATGCAGGATTATCAACTTCCGATATCGATGAGGTGATCTTGGTAGGAGGTTCTACAAGAATCCCGATCATCCAGGAAGAAGTAGAAAAATTCTTCGGGAAAAAGCCGTCTAAAGGAGTGAATCCGGATGAAGTTGTAGCAGTTGGAGCAGCGATTCAGGGAGGTGTTTTAACAGGTGACGTAAAAGATGTATTGCTTCTTGACGTAACTCCACTGTCCTTAGGTATCGAAACTATGGGTTCTGTATTTACTAAATTAATCGAAGCGAATACTACGATCCCAACTAAAAAGTCTGAAGTGTTCTCTACAGCTTCCGATAACCAACCGGCAGTAAGTATCAGAGTAGGACAAGGTGAAAGACCAATGTTCAATGATAACAAAGAGATCGGTAGATTTGATCTTACAGATATTCCACCAGCGCCAAGAGGAGTTCCTCAGATTGAAGTTACCTTCGATATTGATGCAAACGGTATCTTACACGTATCTGCAAAAGATAAAGGAACAGGTAAAGAACAATCTATCAAAATTCAGGCATCTTCAGGTCTTTCAGACGAAGAAATCGAAAGAATGAAAAAAGAAGCTCAGGAAAATGCTTCTGCAGATGCTAAGAAAAAAGAAGAAGTTGAGATCTTCAACAAAGCAGACGGATTGATCTTCCAGACAGAAAAACAATTGAAAGAATTTGGTGACAAACTTTCTGCTGATAAGAAAGCAGCAATCGAAAGTGCAGCAGCTGAGTTGAAAACAGCTTTTGATGCTAAAAATGCTGATGATGTGAAAGCTAAAACAGAAGCTTTAGATGCAGCTTGGATGGCAGCTTCAGAAGAACTATATGCAGCAGGACAGCAAGCTCAGGGTGCAGATGCAGGAGCTCAGAATGCAGGAAATGCAGGAGGAGCAGAAGATGTACAGGATGCAGACTTCGAAGAAGTAAAATAATTATTTATTAAAAATAATAAATAATTAAAACCGCTTTAAACATTGTTTAAAGTGGTTTTTTTATGAAAAATTTAATTATAGATTAAAAGTACAAAGGTTATGTACCTTTTCATGCAGTTGTTAAAAACAAAAGGATATTGTTAATTATATTATATTTGAAAATGAATATCAATAAAATATCAGATCCGGAATTCAAAAAAGAAATTGCATCAAACGAGAACCTTAAGCTGTTTCCGGCAGGAACCGTTATTTTAGATATCAATTCATATATCAATTATGTTCCGTTGGTGATTTCAGGAAACATCAAAGTGATCAGAACCGAAGAAGACGGACGGGAAATTCTATTGTATTACCTTACCCCAGGTGAAAGCTGTATTTCTTCTATCCTTTCCGGGCTTACCCAAGACACATCAAAAGTAAAAGTTGTAGTGGAAGAAGATGCCGAAATTCTTATGATTTCACTTAAACAGGCAAAGGAATGGCTAAGAAAATATCCTGAATGGACAGATTTTATATTTAGTCTATATCAAAGAAGATTTCAGGATCTGTTGGAGGTAGTGAATTCTGTCGCCTTTCAAAAAGTTGATGCCAGAATCCTGCATTTACTGAGTCAGAAATCCCAGCTATATAAGACAAAAGAACTCAATGTAACACACCAGCAATTGGCAGATGAACTCGGGATTACACGGGAAGCCACAAGTCGTGTCCTGAAACGGATGGAAATAGATGGCAAAATCCGACTTTCCCGAAATAAAATTACCCTATTGTAACCTTCATCACTGACAGGCTTTTATTTCCATCTTACATTTGCATCATTAATTTAAAAACCAAGACAATGTTAGATGTAATTAAAAATCTTTTCGGAATGGATAAAACCGATTATGCAAATCTTGTAAAGCAAGGTGCAGTAATAGTAGATGTAAGAAGTAAAAGCGAATTTGCAGGTGGACACATTAAGGGTTCCCTGAATATTCCTGTAGATCAGCTTGAAAAAAATCTGTCAAAACTAAGTAAAGATGAAACCATTATTACCTGCTGTGCTTCAGGAATGAGAAGTGCATCAGCAAAAAGTATTCTCCAGAATAACGGCTATGAAAATGTACATAACGGTGGTGGATGGATGAGTTTAAACAACAAAATCTAAAACAATGGAAGCACACTATTATACCGTAGATGTTGAGTGGAAAGATAACCGTAAAGGTGAAATGTCTTCTTCCGAACTTTCACAGAATATAGAAGTGGCAACTCCGCCTCAATTTCTTAAAGGAATAGAAGGCGTCTGGTCTCCGGAACATCTTTTCACAGCAGCAGTAAGCAGCTGCCTGATGACTACATTTCTGGCAATAGCAGAAAACTCAAAGCTCGAATTTTCAGATTTTCAGTGTAAATCCAAAGGAAAGCTAGAGCAGGTAGAAGGTAAATTCCTGATGACTGAAGTGATTTTGGAACCCATTGTTAGCATTAAAAACGAATCTGAAAGAGAAAAGGCAGAAAGAGTTCTTCAGAAGTCCGAAGCCAATTGCCTAATATCCAATTCTGTGAAATCAAAGGTAACGATGATTCCACAAATAAAAGTAATGTAATATTTCCATCATTTATATTGTAACCGTCTTAAAGGCGGTTTTTTTATGTTCACTCAAGAAAAATCTGCTTATGTGATGTTGGTTACTGTACAATAGATTTCATCGATCTAATTTTGCTTTAAAATTAGAGAAATGAGAAAATTAGCCATACTTATTTTATTACTGACAACCTGTTCGGAAGCTTTTTCACAAGAAATTATCCCTATTTCCAAAGCGGATCTGGAAAATAAGCTTATAGACAATAACCTTCAGATAAAAATGGCAAAAAAGGAGGCAGAACTTGCCAAAGCCGAACTTCTGGGAACCAAAGCAATGTACCTGCCGAATGTGAATGCCTCGTACACTTTTTCCAATACCAATAATCCTCTGTATGCATTTGGTTCCAAGCTCAATCAGGAAAGAATAACGATGATGGACTTCAGTCCCGATCATCTGAATAACCCTAAAAGCATTTCCAATTTTGCAACCAAAATAGAAGTGCAGCAGCCTATCATTAATATGGATGCGGTATATCAGAAAAAGGCAGGACAGATAAAAGCTGATGTGTTTACTATCAAAACAGAAAGAACCAAAGAATATGTTCGGTTCGAGCTGAAAAAATCGTACATGATGCTTCAGCTGGCGTACAGAATGCTTGAAACTCTTGAAAATGCAAAGCAGACAACCCTTGCCAATAAAAAAGTTATCGACAATTATTATAAAAACGGAATGATCCAGAAATCTGAAGTTTTGTATATGGACGTTCGTATCAGTGAGATAGAAAGTCAGATTCAGACTGCAAAATCCAACATCAGAAACGCTTCCGATTACTTATATTTTCTTTTGGATGAAAGCTCAGAAAATAAAATCCTGAAACCCGCAGAAACCTTGGAATACACAGAAGGCATTCCAAATTCTGAAACCAGGCTCAATCAGAACCGTAAAGATTTGCAGGCCTACTACAAATCGCTTGAAGCATATGACTGGATGATAAAATCATCAAAAGCTAAATTTCTTCCCAAACTCAATGCGTTTGGAAGCTTTGAAATGTATGACAATAAGATAGGACAGTTCAACGCCAACGGATACTTAGCAGGAATTCAGCTTTCCTGGAATGTCTTTGACGGGCTTAAATCAAAAAGCGAACAGGAAAAATACAAAGCAGAACGTTCCAAAGCACAGACTGAAATAGAACAGTATTCTAAACAAAGTCAGCTTGAACTCAATAAGGTCAGCCGCCAGATTGAAGATGCCCAGTCTAAGGTCAATTTCACAAAACAAGCCTGGGAACAAAGTAAGGAGGCTTACAGGATCCGGAAAAACCGATATGACCAGGGACTGGAAAAATCTACTGACCTTCTTTCCGCAGAAACCCTGATGTCACAAAAAGAACTTGAATATCAGCAGGCTGTTTTCCAATACAACGTAGCCTGGGAATATCAAAGGTTTTTAGAAAAATAACCACGGTAAGGAATATAAATAAATTTAATAATGAAAACATACATTTATTCAACTTTAGTTCTGGGTACGCTTCTTTTGGGAAGCTGTTCTTCAGACGAAAAAAAATCCGTTCAGAATGCTGATGCACCTATTTCTGTTACGGTAAGCCATGCAACAGCGGGCTCGGAAGGTTCATCTGCTACAGCGAGCGGAAAATTGGTTGCCAAAAATTCAGTCAATGTTTCTACCCGAATGATGGGATATATCACATCCATGAAGGCAGAAGTAGGGCAGAACGTTAGGGCAGGGCAGTTATTGGTAAGTATTAATGCGGCAGATATCCAGGCGAAAGGCGGGCAGGCTAATGCACAGATCTCCCAGGCACAGGCCAGCTACAATATTGCCAGAAAAGATTACGAAAGATTCCAGAATCTGTATAAATCCCAAAGTGCTTCCCAGAAAGAGCTGGATGATATGAGAGCACGGTACGAAATGGCACAGGCAGGATTGCAGACCGCACAGCAGATGAAAAACGAAGTCAACGCACAATATCGTTATACCAACGTTACGGCACCTATTTCAGGAACTGTTACGGCAAAATTTGCAGAGCAGGGTGATATGGCAAGTCCCGGTATGCCTTTGCTTACGATAGAATCTCCATCATCTTTGCAGGCTCAGGTTCTGGTTTCCGAGCAGAATATCACCATGATTTCCAACGGAATGCCTGTTGAAGTGACCTTAAAGTCTATGAATAAAACCGTTTCCGGAACTGTTTCCGAAATCAGCAAATCGGCAGCTAATACTGGCGGGCAGTATATGGTAAAAATTAATATTCATAATGCTTCGGATCTACTTCCGGGAATGTTTGTCAACGTACAGTTTCCTTTCAAAACATCAGGGAAAATCAATCAGGACTTCCAGGAAAGCATGATGATCCCTAAAACTGCTTTGGTAGAAAACGGTCAGATCACAGGTGTTTATGTGATAAGTTCTCAAAATACAGCAATCTTAAGATGGCTGAAGACTGGGAAAACAATTGGAGATCAGGTTGAAATACTATCAGGCTTAAACCCTAAAGAGAGTTATATTGTTTCTTCTGCGGGGAAGTTATATAACGGTGCAAAAGTTCAGGTAAAATAGTGTAACAATATATCAATATAGCCATTTACCAATGAAAACCATTGCTACACTGTTAGATTGATTCATTGTTATATTAAAAAAATATTTTTTTATGGAAAAAGGATTTGCAGGACGTATTGCCGAATTTTTCATCAATTCAAAATTAACCATTCTGTTAATGATGGCTTTGATGATTATCGGGGTGTACAGTTCCACATTAATACCAAGAGAAGAAGAACCACAGATCATCATCCCTATGGCGGATGTAATGGTGGGCTACCCGGGAGCTAATCCAAAAGAGGTGGAAAGCCGTGTGGTAAAACCTCTTGAAAAAATTATTTCCAATATCAAAGGAGTAGAGCATATTCACTCGATGGCCATGAACGGGCAGGCCATGATTATTGTTCAGTTTTATGTAGGAGAAGATACAGAACGTTCCTACGTAAAGCTTTATGATGAGCTGATGAAGAACAAAAATATTTTCCCGAAAGGCGTAATGGAACCTATGGTGAAAACCCGTTCTATTGATGATGTTCCGATGCTTGGACTGACTTTGTGGAGTGATAATGCCAATTACAATGATTTTCAGCTTCGCCAGCTAGGAGAAGAGCTGTCTTCCGAAGTCAAAAAAATAAAAGATGTTTCCCTCACCAAAACTATTGGAGGTAGAAACCGCCAGCTGCAGGTCATTTTAGATAAAGATAAAATGGCAGAGCTGGACGTAGATGCACTTTCTGTAATGCAGATGATTCAGGCCAATAACGGAAGTTCACAATCCGGAAAATTTGATTCAGGTGATTCCGAATATCTTCTGACAACGGGGCAATTTCTGAACTCTGCCGAAGATGTGGAAAACCTCGTTATCGGGACTTCACAGAATATGCCGGTGTATCTTAAACAGGTAGCTGCTATTAAAGACGGTGCTTCTGATCCTGCCAATTATGTAAGTTTCGGATATGGAAATGCAGTAGAAAACGGCAAGAAATTCAAATCGGAATACCCGGCGATTACCGTTACGGTTTCCAAAGTAAAAGGCGCTGATGCCATGAAAATTTCCGAGCAGATCCTTGCGAAAGTAGATGAGCTAAAGAAGAATCTCATTCCGGATGATGTTCACGTTGAGGTGACCAGAAATTACGGGGAAACAGCTTCCCATAAAGTTTCAGAATTACTGATGCACCTTGGTGTTGCGATTTTGGCGGTAACCGTCCTAGTAATGCTGGCAATGGGATGGAGAGGCGGTTTGGTTGTTTTCTTTTCCGTTCCGCTTACATTTGCTTTAACTTTATTCAGCTATTATATTTTGGGATATACGCTGAACAGGATTACACTATTTGCACTGGTTTTTGTAGTCGGAATTGTAGTAGACGACAGTATCATCATTGCTGAAAACATGCACAGGCATTTTCATATGAAGAAACTGCCCTTCAAACAGGCTGCGATTTATGCCATTAACGAGGTGGGAAACCCTACTATTTTGGCAACATTTACCGTGATTGCAGCGATTCTGCCAATGGCTTTTGTGTCAGGTATGATGGGGCCTTATATGTCACCAATGCCAATAGGGGCTTCTATAGCAATGCTGCTTTCCCTTTTTGTAGCATTAACAGTTACTCCATATCTTGGTTATCATTTATTAAAAGTAAAAGATGATCAGGAACACAAAGAAGAGCAGGGGCTTGAAACAGGAAGGATTTATAAAATCTATAAAAAAATCGAGCAGCCACTTCTTGATTCAAAATCAAAAAGATGGACCATGATGGGGATTACGGTTGTTTTGTTACTGATTTCCGTAGCGGCCTTCTTTACAAAATGGGTAGCGGTAAAAATGCTTCCGTTTGACAATAAAAATGAAATTCAGGTAGTGATTGATATGCCGGAAGGAACAACACTGGAAAGAACTTCGGCCGTTACTCAGGATATTGCACAATATCTTAAAACCGTTCCCGAGGTTGTAAACTACCAGAACTACATAGGTTCTTCGGCTCCGATTACATTCAATGGTTTGGTTCGTCATTATGATATGCGTGGAAACAGCAATACGGCAGACATTCAGGTCAATCTTCTGCATAAGGAAGACCGTAATGCACAAAGCCACGATGTGGCTAAAAATATTCGCCCTGAAATTCAGAAAATAGCATCGGAATATGGAGCTAATGTAAAAATAGTGGAAGTTCCGCCGGGACCGCCTGTTCTTTCAACAATCGTAGCGGAAATCTACGGACCTGAGTATGAAGGCCAGATAAAAGTAGCCAAGCAGGTTGAAGATATTCTGAAAAACACCGATGATGTAGTTGATATTGACTGGATGGTAGAAGCGCCGCAGAAAGAATTCAAGCTCGTTCCTGATAAAGAAAAAGCAATGCTGAACGGAGTTGCACCACAGCAGATTGTAGGGAATATGACGTATCTGATGGGTGAGTATACGATTGGAAATCTATACGACGAAAAATCCAACGA
>JAFAAJ010000232.1 GCA_023426625.1 Bacteroidota bacterium | reverse complement strand
TATTGCTTATGAAAAAGATTCCCAAAAAACATTGAATGACCTTCTTGAATATAATGAAATTGAATTTATAAAACTTAAACACAAAAGTGAACCTGAATACAATGCGGTTGTAATTTACAGCAACTTTTATCCTACCGAACTGGATCTCGGCAACGAGGACAATATTGAAAAGGTAAAATTCAATACCGGAGCCAGCAATTATAAGAAAGAATTTTGGAAAGAAGACTCTTTTCCCAATATGCAGAATGTATTCAGTTCATTCTTTAGAGAAGATCTTAAAGAAAAGCCTAACCAAAGTTCCGAAACTCCAAAATGATAAGGCATACATCTCCGTCAAAAAATAAAAAATAAAAACCACCGACTAGTAAAGGTTTTTATTAAATTTGTAGCAAACCAGATAAAAAATGAAAAAGTTTTCTTTTCTTTTAATGTTCAGTTTGCTGCTTTTTACGGCATGTAAGAAAGATCATGTGGATGCAACAACTACACAGACATTACAGTCAAGTATCAATGATATGGCATCCAGTCTTCCTACTATTAAACAAATTAAATTTAATGAAGCTCTGTATATTCTCAAGACATTTGGAGTAGAAGCAGACGGAGACATCAATGAATTGAAAGCACTTGGACAACTGATCAATGGGAAAAAAGTTCCTGAGATCATGACCATGGCAGATCAGGTGGCACAGAAAAACGGCATCGAATGGGCAAGTACAGCTCCACCTTCATTAGGAGAAATGAATATCTTCGGAGATGACACAGCCAAAGAAAGTGATCCTAATGATGTAAAGGCAAATTCATTAAGCATCATAACAAGACCTACAGGAGATGATGGTACAGGTGCAGCTACAGCGATACAGATCATTCCAAGACTTGTTGACAATGCCGGAAACCCTGTTGCTTTTACCGGAGCCGGATTGGAAACCACACTAGAAGTATTCAGTAATGGGGTGAAGCTTTCTACAGCAAAAAACCTTATGTTGGATAATAATTTTAAAGGATTTAACTTAAAATTCTCTTCAATTCCAGCTTCAAAAGTTTTGGATAATAAAATAGATATTACAGTATCTGTAAAAACTACAGCCAAAACTTTCAAAATGTCGAAAATAGGACTAGAGGTGAACCCTGCAGCATTAAAAGTTCCTGTAGAACCTAAAGTTGACTCTACAGCTGTGATTCAGGATCCTGCAGTTATTGATCCTAATAACCCAACAACTACTCCTACAACCCCTAATGACCCGGCGAGTACTACTCCTGCCTCTCCAAAGCAACCCGCTGATCCTAAGACAACGGTAAGTAAATTTTTAAATAACGTAAACTCTCAAAACCTTAAAGCAGCATTTGACGCATCAAACAACCCAAGTTGGGGAAGCTACGAATCCTTTTCAAACCCTACTTCCGGATTCGGATCTGTGAAGAATGTCAGTGTAAAAAATATTACAACCAATGCATCCAATGCAAATGTTGCAAGCGTAAACGCTACTTATGATGTTACTGATAAAAACGGAAAAACTACTTCCTTGAAAGTAACTTTCGGACTGAAAAATGTAAACGGAGACTGGAAAATTTCAAGCTATAAAATAAATCCATAAAGCATGGCTTCACAAGAACTTATCACCAGACTGGAGAAAACCATTGAAAATATCCCTGATTTTCCTATTCCGGGAATTCAGTTCAAGGATATATCACCCATTTTCCTGGACCCCAAACTCTACGAAGATGTTATTGAAGATCTTGTCGCCTTCAGTAGAGGAAAAGTAGATGCAGTTTGCGGAATAGAAAGTCGCGGTTATTTATTTGGAATAGCCATAGCTGTTGCACTGGAAGTACCATTCATCCTGATCAGAAAAGCAGGAAAACTTCCTCCTCCTGTAATTTCGGAAAAATATGATCTTGAATACGGAAGTGCTATAATTGAAACCCGGGAAGGGCAGATCCAAAAAGGACAGAGGGTTTTAATCCATGACGATCTGCTGGCAACAGGTGGAACTACGGAAGCCGCAGCAAAACTGGTGGAAAAACAAGGAGCAACAGTTTCACAGTTCAGTTTCCTTATCGGATTGAAAGGTTTGAACGGAGCTGAAAAACTGAAGAAATTCAATGCAGAAGTTTACCATATTTTGGAATATTAAAGATTTCTGAACGGTATAGAAAGTGTGCTTTGAGAACTTGGTTTTCAAGGCATATTTTTTTTATATCTCAAAAATTTCCATCGTTAACATCAATATTTATCAATTATCAACTATCATTTATTAATTATCTATACAAAGTATTTTGTAAATCATTCAGAAACAATTAAATTTGCATTTCAATTTTTAAGAATTTATGGCAAAACTTACAAAGAATGCTCCGAACGAGCAAGAAGGTAAAGAAACAGTGGAGTTTTTTAAAGATCTTGATAAAGAGGCTTTAAACACAGAAAGATTCCTTGAAAAATATTCCAAACCGTTAGGAATTATCTTTGGTGCATTAGTATTAGGAGTTTTAGGTTTTTTCCTATACCAACAATTTATTGTAGCTCCTAAAAATGCTGACGCCGTAAAAAGCTTCCTTGCAGCACAGAAAAACCTTATCGAAGGTAAAGATAAAGAAGCTTTAGGTGGAAAATCTGCTGCAAATCCTGGATTTATAGGAACATACAATGAGTTTTCATCTACTGATATCGGTAAACTTTCAGCTTATAATGCTGGTTTATTGAAATTCAAAGAAGGTAAATTCCAGGAAGCTTACGATCTTTTAGATAAATTTTCATCTGATAACAAAACATTAATGGCGATGAAGTATGGCGCTATGGCAGATGCTAAATCAGGTCTTAATAAAAATGATGAAGCTTTAGCATTATTAGACAAAGCAGCTTCTGCATCTGATGATCCTTATACTTCTTACTATTTTACAAGAAAAGCGGGGATTTTAGCTTTAGGGATGAAGAAAAATGCAGATGCTAAAAAATATTTTTCTGCTATTGACGAAAAATATCAGGACTACGACAACGGAATGTCTGACTCTTATATTGAAATGACTAAATATTACTAAAAAATGGCAACAGTTAATCTTTCCGATTACAAGCCACTTCATATAACCAATGCCGAAGAGTTTTCTATCGGCATTGTTTTTTCTGAGTGGAATGATTTTGTAACCTACAATCTTCGTGACGCAGCATTGGAAATCCTTGAAAAAGAGGGCGTAAAAAAGGAAAACATCAAGCTTTTTCCTGTTCCGGGAGCTTTTGAGCTAAACTATGCAAGTATGCAGCTTTGTAAAGAGAGAAAATACGATGCTGTAATTGCCATAGGCTGCGTGATCCGTGGAGAAACACCTCACTTTGATTATGTATGTTCCGCCGTAGCACAGGGTATCAAAGATTGTAACATCTTAACAGATACTCCTACAATTTTCTGTGTTCTTACAGACGATACGAAAGAGCAGTCTATCGCGAGAAGTGGTGGTGATTTAGGAAACAAAGGTGTAGAAGCTGCCGTTACCGCTTTGAGAATGATTGATTTCAAAAAGAATCTATCGGACAGAAAAGGAAATATCGGTTTCGGAAACGCTTAGTAGCGACTAAAAATATACAGTAAAAAGAACTATTTTCATAGTTCTTTTTATCTTTCTCTGTGAATCGTAAGATAAAATATAATTTTTCCTGTTTTAAGTACAAATTTTAACAAAAGTAGTTATTTAATAATGATATTAAATTTTAAATTTACAATGAAAAAATTACTTTATTATGAAATGGACTAACGACAGAGGGGGTAATGTAGAAGACAGACGGGGCCTTGGCGGAGGCGGAGCCGTTGTAGGAGGAGGATTAGGAACTCTCATTATTGCAGCAATCATATTCTTCTTGGGTGGAGATCCGTCATCCATACTATCTTCAAACATGGAAAGTGCTCCTCAAACCGAGCAGAGAGAATTAAACGCCAACGAAAAAAAGATCGGAGAAATGGTAGATATGATGGGAAAATGGAACATCATTACC
>JAFAAJ010000165.1 GCA_023426625.1 Bacteroidota bacterium | reverse complement strand
GAGCTACGTTA
Source organism: Bacteroidota bacterium (assembly GCA_023426625.1). Classification (GTDB taxonomy): domain Bacteria; phylum Bacteroidota; class Bacteroidia; order Flavobacteriales; family Weeksellaceae; genus Chryseobacterium. The sequence continues at coordinate 6,889 of JAFAAJ010000165.1, read as the reverse complement.
TATGCAATGGATATTTTGTCACTCTCTGTACTTAGTTTAGCAGCTTCTACAAGGTATTTTGCAGATTCAATTCCATACTTGATCCTTCCTCCTGCATATAACGGCATGGATAAATTCGCCTGGCCTAAGAATACGGATTTCGGGGCTGCCATTTCTCCGTTTCCTGATGCTCCTGATTCGCCCAAAAACTTCAGATCTACTTTAGCATTCGTGAGTCTCATATAACTTCCCGAAACTTTAAGATCCGGAAGCTGTCTGTTTTTAGCTTCCAAAAGATCAGCAGTGGCTTCTTCTATTTTAGCCGCATCTATTTTAAGATTTTTGCTGTTCTGAATTCCCAGTTGCACAGCCTCATCCAGGGTAAGCTGTTTTTTCTCCTGAGCATTAATATTCATCAATCCTATGAAAAAGGACAATGCAATCACTGAGTTATTTATTCTCTTCATAACCTAAAAGGTCTTTTAATATATATTTTATATGGTTTTTAAGCTCTGTATAATATCTTTCATCAAATGCTTTATCATCTTCCGTATTGCTAAGAAACTCCTTGTACATTTCCTTTCCGTTGAAAGCATAGAACATTGTTCCGCTGATGGTGGAATGCAATAAGTAAATCGGAGGATTTTTCGTAAAAATTCCTTTCTTCAGCCCACTCTCCAGAATTTGTGAGTACATTGAAATAAAGCCCAGCTTGGTCTGCTTTAGGAATTCTACGATCTGTGGATTTTCCGCATGGAGCTGTTCTCTTTGCATGATTCTGTAAAAACATCTTTGGTTTCTCACTCTTCCCGCAAATTGCTCAATTATTTTTTCCATCTTCTCCCATTCGTTGATATCCGTTCTTTCCAAGATATCTTTTGCGAAAAACCGCCCTTCATTCATCCTGTATTCCACCAGCTTTTCATACAGCTTTTCTTTTGAACCAAAATAATAGGAAATCATAGAGATGTTTACATTGGCTGCTTTTGCAATTTCCCTTGTGGAAGTGCCTTCAAAGCCTTTTTCAGCAAAAAGAGCTTCCGCAGCAAATAAAATGTTTTCTTCTTTGGTGATCATCACTCTGTTCATTTTTGAAGGCGCAAATTTACACAATATCTCAAATAAATCAAACGATTGATTGATTTTTAATTTATTTTTAATCTGCGTTAATTTCGCTTTCAAAAATTTGCTATATTTGAAATGAAAATAAAATTAAAAGCATTATGAAAAAAATTATTTCTGTTTTAGCAGTTATCGGTTTATGTACATTCGGTTTTGCACAGGAAACACAAAAAGGTGGATGTTGTGCAGGTAAAGACAAAAAAGAATGTTCGGTAAAAGACAAGAAAGCGTGTGGAGACAATCACAAATCGTGCGACACGAAAGCTAAAACTGCTGATGCAAAGAAAAAAAGCAAAAAATAAAATTGCTTTATCACTACACTTGCTCATTCTATGAATGACAACTATAAAATAAAGAGGCTGTCTCAAAAGTACCCCCTCTCTCGGACTCCTGTCTGACAACTTTTGTCATTTAGGAGATTCTCAGAGCATTAATTTACCTTTTGAGACAGCCTCTTTTCTATACATTTTTATGAATATGTCTGGAAAGCTTGATTCCAAGATCCGTCCATATGATTTTAGGATTTCCGTTTCGGGTTAAATGAAGATCAGCCGTATTGATCTCTTCCAAAATGTTTTCGATATTCGCTCCACTGATGAATCTGGAGAAACTGATCCAGTTGAAGCCATTGGCATCTATTTTTTTATACACCAAACTTTCCGATTGGTAGTTCTGTAACAGAGCCAGTCTGAAAATCTCAGAACAATAGTTCAGGAAATTCTTTTGCTTTTCCCTGTTCCACCCTGCTATTTCTCTTGCCCAGAAAATGATACTTTTAAGAAATTCAGGTCTTTTTTTCACCTGGAAGGCATCACGAACCCACTGAATAAATAGTTTTTCAAATTCATCATTCTTACTTCCGGACTGCAAAAGTTTTATCGCATCATTGAGATCCCCCTGCGCTTCATGCACAATTTCCTTCAGCTTATCCTCAGAAACAGTAAAGTTCTTACGCAGATAGTTCTCGATATCCTCATCATTGATTCTCGGAACTTCTACGACCTGTGTTCTGGACAATATGGTAGGAAGAATGTCATTGGTGCTTTCTGCCGTTAAAATAATGATTGTTTTTGCAGGTGGTTCCTCTAAAAACTTAAGGAATTTATTGGAAGCGGAAATATTCATTTTATCGGCTCTCCAGACGATCAGGATCTTTGTTCCTCCTTCGTAACTTTTAAGTGAAAATTTCTGATTCTGATCATCTATTTCGTCTGCAGAAATAAACAGCTGCTTATTTTCGGAGTCCAGAAAAGCAGTCCAGTCATCATAACTTGCATAAGGAGAAGCAAGGATCATTTCCCGGAAATCATCAAATTTATTTTTGCTTAAAGAGTTCTTATTATCCGTATAAACGGGAAAACTGAAATGCAGATCCAAATGATTCAGGTGTTCCACTTTTGAAGCGGCATGTTCATTCTCACCGCTTAAAATTTCTTTTGCATAAGCCAAAGCCAGAGGTAACGTACCATACCCCTCTTTTCCCACAAAAAGCTGTGCATGGCTCACCCTGTTTTCAATGATACTGTCTTGTAGAAGTTTTTTCAGATTTTCCTGTCCGGCTATATTCTCCCAATTCATGCTTCAAAGATAAATAATTTTGCGAAAGAGTGGATTTGTGAGTGATGAATTTACTTCGTAAATAAATGTTTAATTGTGGAAAATAAAGATCATAAACTTCGTAAAAGATGATACATCATCAACTGAAATATTAAAATTCAAATGTGTGTGATTCGCCATTCACCATTGACAATTGATTGTTTACAATTCTCTTTTATCCCCTTAACAAACTTTAACCTCACTAAATTTTTACAATTCATTAATATTTAAGATATTTGCGCATTGTTTAAAAATATAGAATGAAAAAAATCTTTGTACTATCATTCATTTCGGTTGGGTATTTCCTGAATGCACAGAGTTTGAGTAACTCTCCTTATGCAACATACGGAATTGGAGATGTAAAATATGATAATACGATTGAAACTACCTCTATGGGAGGTATATCAACAGCTTTCATAAGTGATTTTACCAGCAGCTTTAATTTTGCCAACCCTGCAAATAATGCGAACTTCGAGCTTACCAGCATCAAACTGGAAGCAACCAACGAAAACAATTATTTCAAATCCGATTATAATAATACGAAGTCTACTAAACATTCTACGTATTTATCCAATATTTCCATTGCTTTTCCTTTGTCAGCGAAAATGAAGATGGGATTCTCTTATCAACCTTATAGTTCTAAAAGCTATGATATTGTTCATTTAGAGACTCTTGAGGATGGAACTACAGTAAAGGCTAGCCGTTTTAAAGGTAATGGAACTTTAAATACTGCACAGGCTGCTCTTTCATATAAAATAAATCAGGAGTTATCTGTGGGGGTACGTGCTAACTTATATTTCGGGAATCTTTATGATACTAATGAGTTAACCTATTCCACTGCTGAATTAGTGAATGGCTATGAAACTAAAAACAGCATTAAAAACTTCAATTTTACGTTAGGAGCAAGTTATCAGCATTTAAACACCAGTACAGACCGTAAATTTACAATCGGGGCAACTACTACTTTTGGAAACACAAGTAATATGACGACCGATTATAAAAACAGTACTTATTTTTATGACGGTACGGGAACTATAATACAAGAAGGCAGCGAAAGTATCATAGAACAAAAAAGTACAAGATCCAATAACCTTTTACCTCTACAGGCTTCTGTAGGACTTGGTTATGGTAGCGAGAACCAATGGTTTATCTCTCTTCAAGGAGATTATAAGAAAGGGGAAACTATTTCTTATTTCGGAAGTACTTTTGATTTTGAAGATTCTTACAGAATTTCTGCCGGTGGCTGGTATCTGCCAAACTATAACAACTTCAGAAGTTATTTCTCAAGAGTAGTATACAGATATGGAGCTTTCTATGAGAAAGGGAACTTGAAAATTGCAGGCAATAACATCAATAAATTTGGAGTTTCTGCTGGAGTCCTTCTTCCGTTCAAAAACAGCAGTATCACTAGAATGAGTGGTCTTGAGCTGGGGGTTGAAGTTGGTAAGAGAGGAACCCTGAAAGACAACCTGATCAATCAGAATTTCATCAATGTCAGAATTGGATTTAATTTTGCAGATAAATGGTTCAGAAAAATCCTTTATAACTAGAATGAAGCTCTTATCAGACATATCATATAAAAATATAGCATGCCTTTTTAGTTGTGCTATATTTTTTATATTGACCTCCTGTGAAGAAGATCTTACTAAAGCCAATGCTAAACAAAATAAGAACTTCCCTTCGCAGGTCATTAATAATGCTCATATTATTCAGAGAGATTCAGGGTTTATCACTTTAAAAGCAACTGCTCCCATCATTGAAAAGTATGAATTGATAGACAGCCCATACATTGTAGCAAAAAAAGGGATCAATATTCAGTTCTTTGATAAGAAAAAACCGAAAGTGCCCGGAAAGATCACTGCAAAATATGCCCGGATTTTTGAATATAAAAAATTCTACGAAGCGAAAGGTGATGTAAGGATCACCACGAACGAAGGACAAAGATTTGCCATGCAAAGCATCTTCTGGGATCAGAAAAAGAAGAGAGTTTACACCAAAGACACTGTATATGTGACGATGGAAGATGGCTCAACTCTGATCGGTGCAGATGGAATGACTGCAAAAGATGATTTCTCCGAATATACTTTCTTCAATAACACCGGAGATGTAAGTACTAAAAAACTTTCTGAAACAAAAAAATAATCTGATATCATGATCTCTCAGGCTATTGGTTTAATGTCCGGAACAAGTTTGGACGGATTAGATATCTGTTTTGTCCGTTTTGAAAAGACCAACCATAACTGGAGTTTTAAAATCCTGAAAGCAGAAACTGTGGCTTATCCTGAGATTTGGGAAAACAGACTCAGAAATTCAATTCAATTAACCGCAGAAGAATTATTGGAACTCAATGCTGAATATGGATTTTATGTAGGTGAATTAACGCAGGGGTTCATCAGTAAGCATCAACTGGAAAATATAGACCTGATCGCATCGCACGGTCATACGGTTTTTCATCAGCCACAAAAAAAATTCACCTTGCAGATCGGAGACGGAAGAGCCATCAAACTGATCACGAAACTTCCTGTAATATATGATTTCAGATCACAGGATGTTTTGATGGGCGGAAATGGTGCTCCATTGGTTCCTATCGGTGACGAATTGCTGTTCTCAACGTATGATGCCTGTCTGAATTTAGGTGGTTTCTCTAATATTTCATTAAAAATCAATGACAAAAGAATCGCTTTTGATATTTCACCCGTGAATATTGTTTTAAACAAGCTGGCTCAGAAATTCAACAAAAACTTTGATGAGAATGGTGATTTAGCAAAAAGCGGAAAGATTAATGAAGAATTATTGACTCAACTCAATTCCCTGGATTTTTATAAGCAATCCCATCCTAAATCTTTAGGTGTAGAATGGTGTAATCAGCATATTTTTCCTCTTCTTAAAGGCAATATTGAACCTTTAGATCTATTAGCAACCTTCACAGAGCACATCGGTAAGCAGATTTCAAACGTGATCAATAATAACAATTTGAAAAACGTTTTGTTTACGGGAGGTGGTGCTTACAATTCCTTTTTAATTGAGAAGATCAGGCAGAAAACTCAAGCAGAGATCATTATTCCTGACCACGAGATTATAGACTATAAAGAAGCTTTGATCTTTGCTTTTATGGGTGTTTTAAGGCAAAATAATGAAATCAATGTCCTTTCATCTGCAACAGGAAGCTTCGAAGATCATTCTTCCGGAATTATCGCATAAAAAAGAGGCTGTCTCAAAAGGTAAATTAATGCTCTGAGAATCTCCTAAATGACAAAAGTTGTCAGACAGGAGTCCGAGAGAGGGGGTACTTTTGAGACAGCCTCTTTTCATATTATCTGTAAGCTTCTATAATGAAATTTATTGAGATATTTTATAAATAACTATAATTTCTTTATTGTCAATTGTATAACTTTTATAAAGAACATTTAATTTATTTTTTACTAACTTTTCTTTATTTGCATTCCAGTAATCATAATCAAATGTTTTATCGTTAATCGGAAAACAACTTTTCACATTGTCTGTTTTGCAATAAAGAGAAGATGTGAGATATTTTTCGTTTATGCCTGAAATCTTACTTAAACCTTTTACTTCCGAATTATTTAAACAATTTTTACCTAAATCTAAAAATGTAATGGATAAAATCTTTAAATCACCCATATTCTGTGATTTACAGGAATATAACAAGTATACTATATTCAATAAAAAAAATACTTTTATAAATTGTTTCATTTTATTTTACTTTTCCTTATTTGTGTTAATATATAAATTAGTCCATTTGCATATGGCGTATCAGATGTTCCAGAAATTAATCCTGTAGAAATAAGAAATAAAAATTAAAAAGTCCTGAAAAATCAGGACTTTTATTGTTATTTATAAGCTTCGATCTTATCCGTTAAAGTATTGATGAAGTTCTGCAAAGGCTTTTCCACCATCATTTTGATAAAAGGATTGAATTTACCTTCAAAAAGCATCTGAACTTCTGTCTGGTTTTCGTTAATTGGGTTCAAAGTAGCGGTTAACGAGAAATCCAAACTTGAACTTGCCGACTTCAATACTGCTTTCTGGTCATTCACTTCATCTATTTTCAAAGCAATTTCAGGCATTCCCTGAAGTCCGAATTTAAATCCGTCTTCTCTTGATTCAAACTTCTGAAGACCATCCGGCATGAAATCTTTGTAGTTTTCCGGAGATTTAAGGAGTTCTGTAAGTT
>JAFAAJ010000164.1 GCA_023426625.1 Bacteroidota bacterium | reverse complement strand
ACAATACAATATAGGAGAAGATGTTATTTTAGCAATAAATATTATTGTTACTATTGCTACAATAATAAAAGGAACTATTAAACTTGCTAAGCTTTTACCTAAATTTACAAAATGGATAGATGAGGTCTTGGTGAAGGATGGAAAGGGAGCAAGAAAATTAAAAAACGCTTTGGCAATAGATATCATTAAATTAAGTGATGAAGCCGAAGAATTATTAAAAAAATATGCTGATAATGCTGTTTTAGGGTATACAAAATTAAAAAGACCTTCTGTTGTTTCGGTTTTGGAAGGTAAAAACAGAAAAGTTTTTGCTTATTCTAATAAAGCTAAATTATCAACGGGTGAAATTCCTAAAGGATTTCACCCGTTAGTAAAAGAATGGTTAAATGAAATTGCCGATAAAAATCTTATATTAAGAAGAACTCATGGAAAATGTGCAGAGCCTGCAGCTATTTCAAAATGGCTTTGGGAAATTGATCCAAAAGGAAAAATGAAAATAGAACAAGCCAGAATAGAATTTGAAGGGGTAGTTAGTAAAGCAATAAAAATTGAAGGAAAAAAAATAAAATTATTTGAACACGCAACTCACAAAATCGCTTGTGACTCTTGCAATCCATTACTAAAATATTTTAACATTAAAGAAGTGCATTGAAATTATGGATACTATTAAATTTACAGAAAAAGTACAGGAACAATTTAGAAAAGCTGGATGGAAAGAAAATCGAAATGTTCAAAAAAAATATGAAGATGCAGAAATTCTAAGATTTGAAGATTATCCGGATTTTTTAAAGAAATTCTTATATGAATATGGAGACCTAATTGTTTTAGATGCAAAATCTTATAAATCAGAAGTCGTTAATAAGCTGAAGATTGGAGTTGAATATGCAGGATATGAAGATGAAGAAGATTATAATGACGATATAGATATAATTGGTAAGATGTTATTCCCTTTCGCTTTTTATGATCCAGATTGTTACATGATAGCTTGCGATTCTGATGGAAAAGTATATATGTTGGGAGATTATATTTTTAGAATTTCAGATAACTTTAAAGAAGGTATAGAAATACTAGTTACGGATGATACTTCAAAAGATTATTATCAATTAGATGAAGATACCGGAGAATGGATAAAAAATAAAAGATGGGATGAGTAATCAGGGAAGAGGCTGTCTCAAAAGTGAGGCAGCTATTTTTATGAAAAAAAGGAAAGCCTTGCTTTCCTCATAGTTGCAAATTGATTAATTTGCTGTGTGTCAATAAAACCAAAGTAGTCTTTAAAGATTACAGCCCCAAAGGAAATTTGCTTTTTCCTCCCAATTTATCGGAGTTGATAGAAAGAATATAAAAAGCGAATAAAAAATTAAATTAAAACCCTCATCACGAATGAGGGTTTTATTAAAAATGATTTCAAAAAATATATAAAATAAAAACCATGATAAAATTAGAAGAAATAAAAGAATATTTTGGAAATAATTGTAAAACTTTTCCAAAGGCAGATATTGCAATAGACAGTAGACTATCAGCAAAGACAAAAAAAATTCTTTATGAAATAGGACTTCCAAATTATAAGGGTTATGGAGGGGAGTATATTATATTGGATAAACTAAAACTCATTGATGATAGATATTTACAATTTGCAAAAGAGAGTTTTTTTGAAAACTATTTAAGATGTATCGATATAGAAACCGGTGATGTTGTTAATATAAATAGCTATCCTGATAACAGTATAGAAAAGTATATAATAAATTCAGATTTAGAAGCCTATCTATACTATCTATATGTATATGTAAAATATATGGATGAGATTGAAACTCCCGAAAAACTAGGAGATTATGACGAAAATCATTCAAAATATGCAGAAGTATTAAAAAAACAATTATTGAGTATTAATAATGATGTTAATTTTGGTTCTTGGGCAGATTTAATAGAAGAAATGGATTTGGGGGTAATATAATGTCCGAAAATAAAAGGGTTCGCTTCGGAGTTTCTTAAGAAGACGATCTAAATTTATCAAATGATATCAAGAATAGAAAGACCATAATTTGTGGGATAGTGTCTTACAAGTTCAAATTTAGAAATGATAAATCCTGTTTTTAAACTCAAATCAAAAATATAATCTTTAAATTTGAATTTGAAACAAATTTTGAATGCTTGAACTTATACTTTCTGCAATTGTATTAGGCTTTATGTTAAGCTTGGTTTTTATAGGACCTATATTTTTCCTGCTTATTGAAACAAGCTTTTCCAGAGGTCCAAAACACGCTTTGGCATTAGATATAGGTGTAATTTCAGCCGATCTGCTCTGTATTTTGGCGTCCTATTACGCAAGTGCGGATATTGTAACCCTCATAGACAAGCATCCCGGATTTTACAGGATCACCTCCATACTTATATTCGTTTATGGTATCGTTATGATGGTCACCAAGACCAAAATGCATATACCCGGTGAAGAAAAAATCATTAGCCAGAATTATTTCAAGACATTCATTAATGGTTTTTTCTTTAATCTTTTAAATGTAGGAGTAATTCTTTTCTGGCTCGTAACGGTTATTTCCGTAAGAAATCAGTATCCGGATACCACAAATTTCATTCTTTATATCAGCATTGTGATCGCCACTTATCTGTGTATAGATCTTGCAAAAATATTCCTTGCAAAACAATTTCATTATAAATTAACACAAAAATTAGCTAACCAGATCAGAAGAGTGGTTGGCTGTATTCTTATTGTTTTCAGTTTCTTCATATTCCTACAGAGTTTTAAAAAGTTCAATCAGTTCGATAAAAAATTAGAGGAAGCCGAAAAAACAGAAGTAAAATATCAAAGAACTCAATGATGAAAAATATATTCCCGAAATCCCTGAAAAAAGGTGATAAAATAGCCATTATTTCTCCTGCAGGAGCTGTAGAAGCTTCCCAACTCGAAAAGGGAATTGAAATGATCAGAATGAAAGGTTTTGAACCTGTTTTAGGAGAACATTTATACACTAAATATTCCAAGGGTTATTACTATGCCGGAACAGAAAAAGAAAGAATAAAAGATATCAACTGGGCTTTAAATGGTCCAGAAATTTCTGCAATCTGGGCTTCAAGAGGCGGTTACGGATGTCAACATCTGATTCAGCACATCAAGCTTGATCATTTTAAAAAGAACCCGAAATGGTACATTGGATATTCGGATAATACGGTGATCCAAAGCTATTTGTTGAAAAAAGGTTTTGCTTCTATTCACGGACAGACCATTAAAACTTCCAGTTTCGGAGTTACAGATGAAAGTTATAATCTGATCTTTGATATTCTGAAAGGACAAGCTCCTAAATATGCCCTGGAAACTCATCCGTTGAATAAAAAAGGTAATTGTGAAGGAGAATTGATCGGAGGAAATTTAGCACTTATTTACGCTTTGTTGGGAACAAAATATTCTTTTGATTTTAAAGATAAAATTTTATTCATTGAAGATATCGGGGAAAACTTCTATGCATTGGATCGTATGATAATGAGTCTGGAACTGGCCGGAGTTTTCAATAAAATAAATGGACTCATTGTTGGCGGAATGACCAATATGGGTGATGAAAAGGAGAATAAAAGTTATGAAGAAAGTTTTGATGAATTTGCCAATCAGCTGATTTCAGTCAGGATTTCGAAATATAAGTTTCCTGTTGTTTTCAACTTTCCAAACGGACATATTCATGACAACAGACCTTTAATTATTGGAGGAAAGGTGAAGATGAAGGTTGAAAATAAGGTTAAGGTTGAATTTTAAACTCTCCTACATTCAACTCAAATGGCGACTCACAACGAATTCGGAAAAAAAGCAGAAGACTTGGCTGTAGAATATCTGCAGAAAAACGGCTATAAAATTCTTGCCAGAAACTTCCGTTTTCAGAAAGCAGAAATTGATATTATTGCTGAAAAAGAGGAAACTATTGTCATTATAGAAGTAAAGGCCAGGTCGACAGATGCCTTTATGTTGCCGCAGG
>JAFAAJ010000199.1 GCA_023426625.1 Bacteroidota bacterium | reverse complement strand
GTCTGACACGGTTGTCGATAAAGTCCATAAGGCGTTTGAAGAAGTTCATCATGGTAAGGTAAGTAAGAAATAAAACGGAGGTGGTACATATCTTTATTTCCGTGAATTGCAAGTCCTTTCGCTTGTCTAGGTGTCCAAAATGTCAATAGAGTGACCCGTACCGTTATGAATACCTTTTTGAGATCTGTTATAGGAACCTCTAAAGCGGATGCGATAATGTCCAATCCCGCAAGGGAAGTGCTCTCATTATTGATGCCATAATATCATCATTTATACCTTTTTCATCATTGTTTTTTCTCATCACTAAAATAAAAAGAAGTAAAGTCAAACTGCATCAACTTCTCTTGCTTCTGAAACAAAAATCCATACAAGCACCATCGCCGGCAAAACATACCAAATCACTTAAAACAAAAAAGTCAAATAAAAACAAAAGTCGGAAGATAGACACCTGTTACAGTAGAACCAAGACCGTGAGAAAAGAATCTCATGACTATGGTTCAAGAATCAACTGTACAGAACAGCAATTGACATTACTTGATTGCCGTCCATCAACCGACACCAATAATCAACTATTTATTAATCCCAAAACAAAAACAAAATGGAAAACAAAATCAACAAAACGATCGATTTAGAATTAGTAGGATTAGACGGAAATGCTTTCGCCATCATGGGGGCATTTACGAGACAAGCAAGACGTGAAAAATGGACACAGGAGGAAATAAACCTAGTCTTAGATGAAGCCAGGAGTGGAGATTATAACCACTTCTTAGCAACTATCTCAGATTATTGTGAACCTCAGGAAGATTCTAACTCTGAAAATGAAGAAGACTAATGGGAACAAGAAGCCTAACTGTTGTAGTACACAACCAAGAAGTGAAAGTAGCCTGTTATGGACAATTCGATGGCTATCCTGAAGTATTAGGAATGAAACTATTGTGGTTCTTTAGCAATCCTGAGAATACCAAAAATCTCCAAGCAATTCTACCCAACGTACGCCTTTGGAATGATAAAGACCAAAAGCTACAGGACGAATTTCTGGAATCGATTGGTTGTACCAACGGAATTCTCAACGACAAGCAGAAGGAACAATTCAAAAAGCACTATCCTTTTCGCTACCGTGAACGCTACGGAAAACTAATTGAAGGACAAATTTTAGAAGTATTGTTGGAGTTTATTCATCTTGATGAGATAGTAACCACTAATGCTTATGATTTTGCTTCTGGCAGTCTGTTCTGCGAATGGGCGTATGTAATTGACTATGATAAAAATACTTTTGAAGTCTACAAAGGTTTGAATACCACTGGAATTTCAGAAGAAGATCGTTTCTTTCCTCTTTATGATGGAGAAAACGATTATTATCCTGTCAAAATCATCGCATCATTTCCTTTGGATCAACTTCCTGATGACAACGAAGTTTTACTTCGTTGTCATAGCTAATTCTATTATCTAACCTCTAAAATCTATTTTAAATGAACAAAAACAAAAACCGTCTTTTGGTGCTGTGCTTTATGAAAATGCTTCAGGAGAGACTCGAAAGAGACAAAGTGGAAGCTCTAAGCCCTGTATTCGGTTGTATCTTAAGTAAAGAAGAGCTTCAAGATATATTGAAGTGGCTCTACTTGGGTAAAGTGCCTGAACAGTATGATTTTAACATGATGGACAAACAAGATTTATTGGAAGCCATTGGAGATGATGTTCATATTCTCTCTTATTCCATCGAAAGATGGAACAAAGAATTGAAAGAAAAAATCACTCCGCAGAAAGTCTATGATGTGCTTTGTCAGTTGCAGATTGAAACTCATTACCTCATGACCAAAATTTTGGCGGATTGGGATGAGTATGACCATAGCAATTTTAAAGCATTGTGTGAAAAAGCAGGAACAGAAAAACCTCTGTACGCCCTATTCACTTCCGATACTTTAGAAGAAGACAAGTATATCACACCTCCTTTCTCCAAATATCACAAAACCGAATGGGAAGCGCAGGAAGAACTTGCAGGATTCTTTTCTGAGGGTGGAATCGCTGAGAACGAACTCAAAATCATGACCCTGTAACTTTTATTATTTAAAACAAAATATAAAATGAAACAATCCTATTTAGAATTTTATGATAATCTGGATAAAGCGAGAGACAGGGCATTATGGCTTGAGTTTGAACACAGAAACGTCCCGAAGCAGTTTGTCGTGATTGACGGACCGGAAAATAACTATGCTGTTGCTGACCTTCAGACGGCTGAAGAGATGGACATCGTTCATCATTATTACTCGCTTCCTGAAAATTACCAACATTGGACGTATGGAGATCTGAAAGGAATTGCTGGCGATCCCGAAATGCTAGAACACTGGGAAAACATCCTTGGCAAATTCTCGGTAATGGAGGGTGAGCTGCTCAAATTCATTTTGAAGTACCAACTGCCCTTAGAGAAAATTATCCGTCATGAACTAGGTTGCAGAGGCTTTGATGCAGACAACAGATGGATTGGCTTTAGTGAATCAGAAAAGCTATGGCAGAAATAAACCGTATGGACACAGAAAAAAACAAAGCAACACTTCAGGAAGTCTATGTAATTGCTCTTGCAGAAAATGATGGGGAATTTGAATGGCTCTACATTCATCCAAAACCCTATTATCTCACCGAAGCAGAAGCCTTAGAAATCAGAAATTCATTAATAGAAAATGAAGAATCTGTTACCGAAAGTAACTGTATCGTAAAAAAAGCTATACAGAGTAAAACCCGAAAAATAATAACAAAAATTAATCAAAAACAAAATGAAAAACAAAAAATCGCTACCACAGGTAATGATCCTTAATCGGAGAAAGCATTACGACAGCTATAAAGATCATGAAGCTCTTCCAAGTTTTGAAGAGTTTGTGAATATGGAATTGGGAAGTCTTTTCGATCAGGAAAGAAAGATTGAAAAAATTATTCCCAATGAAAATGCCACTGAGTTTGTTATCATTTATACGATAATGATATGAACAGGCAGGATCATTGTGTATTTGTCCTCACCGTTTTTATCATCGTACAGAAAACTAACGTTATGGATATCGTTTATTTTCAGCCAAAATCCTTTTACCAAAATTATTGGAAAGCTGAAAAAGTGAGGAAATCCCTTATCCAAAAGGGACAGCTATCTGAAAATAATTCCTCAGTTGAAGGAGAACGATTCATGGTTCTTAACATGAATTAAAACGAAAACAAAATTTAAAATAAAAAAGTCTAACAACTAACATCCAAACTTATGAACGACAACAAAACCGCTTTATTGAAACTCTTTTCAGCGGTACTCAAAGAACGCTCCAAAGCAGAGCCACAGTATCAATCTATCAGTCCTGAAATGGTAAAATACTTTTCAAGGAAAGAACTGATTGAGATTATTACCCATATCTATCAAGACGAAGACACCCCTTGGGAAACCAATCTTGTAGAGATGGAGAACGAAGAACTCTTGTTATTAATCCGTGATGATTACAGTATTATTTCCTACGTGACCAGTAAATGGAGCAAAGAAGTCTCAGCGCTTCCTACTTTTGAAGAGTGGAAACATTCTAAAATTCATCCCGATATTGACAAACCAACAGCTGAAAATGCAGAATTAAAATTGGAGGAAAACGTATCAGAAGTTTTGAATAGTCCTCCAAAAAACGAAAAGGCTTATGAAAATCATGATTCCGATTCTGAAAATTCTGACAAACCCAATTCGGAATCTCCGAAATCTTCAGAAAAGAAACAGGAGGAAAAACCATCTTCCAAAAAAACATCAACAATTAAAAATTAACAATTACCAATGGCTTGTATTGACGAGCCATTTTCTATCGAACATTCAACATTTCAAACATATTTTATACTTTATTAAAATAAAAATGACTACTTCAAACAAAATCAATGAATCCCAACCTAAAGTATTATTAAAAACCCCGATTAGTTATTATTGAGGCAAACAAATGATGCTTAAACATCTTCTACCACTCATTCCCAAGCATAAAATTTATATTGAACCCTTTTTCTGAGGAGGCTCTCTCTTTTGGGCAAAAGAACCCGCTCCGTGCGAAGTGATTAATGATGTGAATTCCAATGTTGTTAACTTCTATCAGGTTCTGAAAAACCAATGACCAGAACTTGAAAAGAAAATCAAAGCAACACTTCACAGTAGAGAACTTTATAAAAAGGCTCATTTTATTTACGACTGTCCACGGTTATTTGCAGACGAACCAGTCATCAGAGCTTGGGCTTTCTACGTGTGTACCAATCAGGGCTTTCTGAATAAAGTAGGAAGCCGATGATACGACAAAGAAAAAAGATCAGCTTTGAATGTCCAAAACAAAGTTGATATGTTCGGAGAGGATTTGATACAAAGAATCCGTTATACGCAAATAGAACAAAATGATGCCTGCACAGTAATCAAAAGCAGAGAAACAGAAGACGCGTTTATTTATGCAGACCCTCCTTATATCAACACGAATATGGGACATTATTCTTGAAGTTATTCTAAACAAGATTTTGTTAACCTTTTAGAAACTTTAGCCAACGTGAAATGAAAATTTCTATTATCTAATTTCCCATCAGAAATTCTCGACAGCTATATCAAAAAATACAATCGATATGTGAAAACCTTTGATAAAGCGTTATCGGCAAGTCACAACAGAAAAACCTGAAATGTAAGAAGAAAAACTGAGGTTTTGGTAGCGAATTATCCGATAT
>JAFAAJ010000156.1 GCA_023426625.1 Bacteroidota bacterium | reverse complement strand
TTCTAACTGCAACGCCGGTATATCTTTTCACGGAGTAGTGCAAAATACTTTTTGATCTTTCAACGCTAAACAATAGTGAAATCTGTAAATAGAGAAAAGCTGCTTTCAGAAACTGAAAGAGCTGATTTACAATATTTTAGTGATTTATGTACAATGGTTAGCGCCAAAAGGAGTGCAAATTTACTCAAAATAAAGCACTTACACAAATTTTGCGAGGTCAGTATAGAGTTGGAACTGTTATAAATTTTTTTTAAAATATAAAATTTTATGTGATGCAGAATGTGTCATAAAATAAAAAAACCTCACAAAATGTGAGGTTTGAATATTTGGGTGTAAAAGAATTATTTCAATTCTACTTCAGCACCAGCTTCTTCAAGTTGCTTCTTAAGAGCTTCAGCTTCGTCTTTAGAAACACCTTGCTTGATTGGAGCAGGAGCACCATCTACCATATCTTTAGCTTCTTTAAGACCAGCACCAGTTAAATCTTTTACTAATTTAACGATAGCTAATTTAGAAGCACCTGCAGACTTAAGAATTACGTCGAATTCAGTTTTTTCTTCAGCAGCATCACCTCCTGCAGCTCCACCTGCAACTACTACAGCAGCAGCAGCTGGTTCGATTCCGTACTCATCCTTAAGGATAGCAGCTAATTCATTTACGTCTTTTACTGTTAAGTTTACTAGCGTTTCAGCTAAATTTTTTAAATCTGACATTGTTGTAATGTTTTTGTTGATTATTTATTTAATTTTTTGAGTGTAATTATTCAGCACTTGGAGTTTCCTCTGTGCTTTCTGCAGCAGCTTCAGGAGCTTCAGCAGGAGTTTCTTCTACAGCAGGTGCAGCTTCTTCAGCTTTAGCTTCTACTGTTTCAGGTTTGTTTTGAAGAGCAGAAACAACTCTCTGAATTGGAGACTGAAGTAATCCGATGATTTCACCAATCATTTCTTCTCTAGACTTGATGTTAGCCAATGTATCTAGATTATTGTCACCTACATAGAAAGTTTCCTGAAGGTAAGCTGATTTTAAAGCCGGCTTCTCTTCTTTCTTTCTGAACCCTTGGATTAATTTCGCAGGAGCATTTGGAGTTTCAGAGATCAGGATCGCTGAATTTCCTTTGAAAGTTGGGAACATTTCAGAGTAATCTACTCCTTCGATTTGTTCCATTGCTTTTTGTAAAAGTGTATTTTTAACAACTTTTACTTTGATATTTTGTTTGAAAGCCTGTCTTCTGAAATCTGAAGATTTAGCAGCGTTCAATCCTTCTAGATCTGCTACGTATACTACTTTTGCATCCTGAAGCAAGTCTTTGATCTCTTGTATTGCTACAACTTTTTGGTCTTTTGTCATTGTCTTAAGGATTTAATATTAGTTAACAGATTTAGTATCGATTGCAATACCTGGACTCATTGTAGAAGACAAGTAAATGCTTTTCACATAAGTTCCTTTAGCAGCAGTCGGCTTCATTTTGATCAATGTCTGGATAAGTTCCTGAGCATTTTCTTTCAATTTAGCAGCATCAAAAGATACTTTTCCGATACCTGCGTGTACGATACCGTACTTATCTACTTTAAAATCAATTTTACCAGATTTCACTTCAGAAACCGCTTTTCCGATTTCCATAGTAACAGTTCCTGATTTAGGGTTTGGCATTAAACCTCTTGGTCCTAAAACTCTACCTAAAGGTCCTAATTTACCCATTACAGCAGGCATAGTAACGATAACGTCTACGTCTGTCCAACCGTTTTTGATTTTATCTAAATATTCGTCAAGACCTACATAGTCTGCACCAGCTTCTTTAGCCTCAGCTTCTTTATCCGGAGTTACAAGAGCTAATACTTTAACATCTTTACCCGTTCCGTGAGGAAGAGATACAACACCTCTTACCATTTGGTTCGCTTTTCTTGGGTCTACCCCTAATCTTACAGCGATATCAACAGAAGCATCAAATTTTGTAGTGTTAACTTCTTTTACAAGAGCTGAACCTTCTTCAAGGTTATAGAATCTTCCTTTCTCTACTTTGCTTAAAGCTTCCTTTTGCTTTTTAGTTAATTTTGCCATTTCAATAAGTTTTAAGCGTTAAAAGTTGGTTTAGTTCCTGTTACTCTCAATCCCATAGATCTTGCAGTACCCGCAACCATAGAGATAGCTGACTCCATTGTAAAGCAGTTAAGGTCTGCCATTTTATCCTCAGCGATTTTCTTTACCTGATCCCAAGATACAGAACCTACTTTGTTTCTGTTTGGTTCACCGGAACCTCCTTTGATCTTAGCCGCATCCATTAATTGAATAGCTGCAGGTGGAGTTTTAATAACGAATTCAAAAGATTTGTCTTCGTATACTGTAATTACAACAGGTAAAACTTGCCCTGGCTTGTCCTGAGTTCTTCCGTTAAATTGCTTACAAAACTCCATGATGTTCACACCCGCAGAACCTAAAGCAGGACCTACTGGCGGAGAAGGGTTAGCTGCACCTCCTTTCACCTGAAGTTTTACCATTTTAAAGACTTTTTTAGCCATTTTTTGTTTTTTAAATTTGAATAATTAATGAGTTTGGAAGCATTTATTATTCAGCAGGTTATCCATTCTCACATTAGATAAACCTACTTTTCGGACTGCAAAATTATGAAATATTTTTGAATTAGCAAACGGAATGTGCTGATTTTTAGAAAGTATTCCACTTTAATTAAGCGTTCTTCTTATCAGTAAAATATTTTAGGACTATAAACAATGCTATAACTGAAGTTTCTATCCATTCAAAATCGAGTTTGAAGCGAATATTCGAGGTATGCCCTATCAGATAAGGAATAGTAAATCCTATAAATAGGACACATAAAAATAAAAACAGCGTCTTATTTCTTCTGAAAAAGTAGATTAAACTGACTAAAAATAAAAAGTTAATGCAGATGATATACAGCTTCCTTCCTATAAGAACAGACAATCCATTATCATTAAAATATCTTTTAGGGACAAACCATAAGCTGATGCAATTATTAATTGCTTTCTTCCATGGTGCCAACTTATCTTTCTCAACAATTTTCAGAACTTCTTCATGATAGATCTTCTCACTTTCAAACTCGTCCTGTGAAGCTACTTTTTCAAATATCTTTCTTTCTTCATCCTGAGTAATAAAGTGATTGGGTAAAATCTGACAATCCGAAGTATATCCTAAGAACACGTTCTGCCATGCAGGAGATTTACTTAGAACAATCTTATCAAAAGTAAAATAGTTTCTTATAATCCACGGAGAATAAACAAGCATAGCTATACCTCCGATCGTCAGAAAATATTTCACAGGGATTTTCTTATAAAAGACCAGCAACAAGATCATTAATACCATAATGGGAACAGCCACAATCTGAGTTAAGGCAACAATAGCAGTGACAATAGAAAAAACAACAACTGTCCAAAATGAGTTCCGTAAAGTCCATAATTGAGAATAAAAATATCCCCAAACAGCAAAAAGCAATATAAAAAGGTTGGTCGCTTCTAAAATGCTGGAATAATAAAAATAAGCCGGTGAAAAAATGAAGAAATATGCAGCTAAAAATCCTGCCGCTTTTAATTGAAAACAATCAAATATTTTAATAATGAGTATAGGAAGAAGAAAATAAAGAAAATGTTGTACAATAATAATGACCTTTATTGCATTTAGATCACCGAAAGTTTTGATAAAAACACTTAAAAAGAAAGGATAGGCCGGAAGTTTATACGCTGAACTTCCATGCTTCATATGCCATGCATAAACTCCATGATGTGCTAAATTATCCGCAATCTTCCAATCCTCAAAAAATTCTGCACTAAAATTATTATATGCTGAAAAGATAATCTTAGCAGAAAAAACAATACAGCTAAAAACGAGAAACGACTTCCAATTCAGGAAAAAGTCAATGGATCGCATTTTAGAAGGACTCAGCATATATAAACTTATTGAGACAAAAATAAAAAAAGCGGATAAAAAAATCCGCTTTTAATAATTATATATCTTTAGTTATATTTTCTCTACCTGCATATAGCTAAGTTCCATAGGAGTTTTTCTTCCGAAGATCAGTACAGAAACTTCAATTTTTTTCTTGTCTTCCAAGATTTTTTCTACTGTACCATTAAATCCGTTGAAAGGTCCGTCAATTACTTTAACGTTTTCTCCTACGATGAAAGGAATCTCAACATCTGTTGCAAATTCAGAAAGCTCATCCATTCTACCAAGCATTCTGTTCACTTCTGATTTTCTCATTGGAACAGGATCCCCACCTTTTGTTAAACTTAAGAAAGAAATAACACCAGGAATGTTTTTAATGATATGTGGAATTTCCCCCATCAAATCTGCTTCGATCATCAGGTAACCAGGATAATAAGGTCTTTCCTTAGGAACTTTTTTACCGTTTCTAAGTTGAATAACCTTTTCCATAGGAATAACTACTTGAGTAACATACTGCTCAAACCCTAAACGTTTGATTTCTGTCTCAATATAGTTTTTCACTTTATTTTCCTGTCCGCTGATAGCTTTCAGCACATACCATTTCAATTCGCTCATTATGGGAAAATACTTTTTTTAATTGAACACGTTGATTAGCATTCCTATTATGTTGCTGATTGCTTTAGAAAACAATTCATCAACTCCAAAGGTAAATAACGATAAAATTACTGTTGCAATTGTTACTACAATAGTAGACGATTGCAGATCAGACCACTTTGGCCATTCAACTTTGTGTCTGAATTCGTTATAAGAACCTTTCAAAAAATCGATAAATGAACTCATAATTTATATTTGCACGGGCACAAGGATTCGAACCCTGATCAACGGTTTTGGAGACCGGTATCCTACCATTGGACGATGCCCGTAGATAAAGCTCCGTAAAGAAGTTCCTTACGGAAGCTTTAGTTATTTTTTAAGATTATTAATCTAAGATTTCAGTAACCTGACCAGCACCAACTGTTCTACCTCCTTCTCTGATCGCGAATCTAAGACCCTCGTTAAGAGCGATTGGTTGTAACAATTCTACTGTGATTGTTAAGTTATCACCAGGCATTACCATTTCTACACCTTCTGGTAAGAAGATCTCACCTGTAACGTCAGTAGTTCTTACATAGAACTGAGGACGGTATTAGTTGTGGAATGGAGTGTGACGTCCACCTTCTTCTTTAGAAAGGATATAAACCTCAGCTTTGAATTTTTTGTGTGGTTTAACAGAGTCTTTCTTAGCGATAACCATACCTCTCTTGATGTCAGTTTTTTCAATACCTCTCAACAATAGACCTACGTTATCACCAGCTTCACCTCTATCTAGGATTTTTCTGAACATCTCAACCCCTGTAATAGTAGAAGTTAATTTCTCATCACCCATACCTACGATATCAACCGGATCACCAGTATTGATAACACCAGATTCGATTCTACCTGTTGCTACAGTACCTCTACCTGTAATAGAGAATACGTCTTCGATTGGCATCAAGAATGGTTTATCCTGATCTCTTACTGGTTGCTCGATCCAAGTATCAACAGCATCCATTAATTCTTCTACAGTTTTAACCCACTTCTCGTCTCCGTTAAGAGCACCAAGAGCAGATCCTTGGATTACTGGAGAGTTATCTCCGTCATATTCGTAAGTAGATAATAAATCTCTAAGTTCAAGTTCAACTAGTTCTAATAACTCAGCATCATCCACCATATCAACTTTGTTCATGAAAACAACGATTCTAGGTACGTTTACCTGACGGCAAAGTAGGATGTGCTCTCTAGTTTGAGGCATTGGTCCATCAGTTGCAGCACATACTAAGATTGCTCCATCCATCTGAGCAGCACCAGTTACCATGTTCTTTACATAATCCGCGTGACCTGGACAGTCAACGTGAGCATAGTGTCTGTTTTCAGTTTCGTACTCGATGTGAGCTGTATTAATAGTGATACCTCTTTCTTTTTCTTCTGGAGCAGAGTCAATAGAAGAGAAATCTTTTTTCTCAGCAAGACCCTTGTTAGCTAATACGCTACTAATTGCAGCAGTAAGAGTAGTTTTACCATGGTCAACGTGACCAATAGTACCAATGTTCAAGTGTGGTTTGTTACGATTAAACGTTTCCTTTGCCATGATTTAAATTATTTATTTATTGTTTATTCAAATTTTCGGTGTGCAAATATAATGAATTTTTAAATATTAAAACCATTTTCGAAAAAAGTTTTTAATATTCAAATCCAAAGAATTACAAACCTTATATTCCTCTGTATGGAGATTGCAAATTTACACAAATTTCTTGATTGAAAAAATCTTTGTAAAACCTTTTAATAAAAAGCCTCATAAAATTTGTTTCTCACTAAAAGACAAAGGTTTAGGTGTATTTAAAATGCTATTTTCAGGAATTTTAATGATTACAATCAGGTTATTTTATTAAAAATCACACTGAATTTGTTGGTATTTTCCAACGGACAGGAATACATAATTTCCGCATTATGGTATTCCAGAATACGCTTCACAATCCGAAGTCCTAATCCCGAACCGGGAATATTTTGAGAATTATTCCCCCTCATAAATGCTGCGAACAGCCTGGCCTGCTCTTCTTCAGAAATGGTTTTACCATAAGAAAAGACATCTACAGTAAGAAATGAATTAGTTTCTGTAATGGAAACTTTCACTTGGGTGTTATCAGAATACACTGCAGCATTTTTAAAAAGATTTATAAAAACAATGTCCAACAAAGCCTGAATTCCCTTTATTGTTAAAAGCGCACTTGCAGAGGTATTTTCCGAAATCATAAAATCCATAGCAAGCTCAGGATAACTTTTCTCCACTGCTTCGAAGGATTCAAAGATCACCTCGTCAATTCTCACTTCCTCATAAATACTCTGGATATTTTCTTTATCAAATTTAGTAAGCAGCAATAGGGAATTTGTAAGATCCGACAATTGGTAAACATCCTGTTGAATACGCTTCAAAGACGACAATGTTTCCGGTGAATGCGGTTCAAGCTTGATTAAATTCTCCAGTTGGAAAGCCATTCTGGTAATTGGTGTCCTGATCTCATGAGAAGCACTTGCCGTAAAATCTTTCTGTGACTGAAAAACATCATTCAGCCTTCCTATCATGGTATTAAATGATCTCGCAAGTACATTTATCTCATCATCCGAATGATGATCGTGAACTTTTGTAATAAGTTTGTGAGCGGTAACCTCAGAGATCTGTTTGTTCAGATCTTCCAAAGGACGCAGAAATCTTCCCATAAAATAGTAACTGAAAAAGCCAATAAGCAGTACACACATTCCATATGAAGTGATCAGAAGGTATTTCAGATAAGCCAGCTTAGATTTTCCGTTCACATCAGAAGCACTGGTAATAATGTAATAATTATCCCCATTAATAGACCTTAATGCCGCATAGATTTCCGGAACAGCCTTTTCATCATATATTACCTTTTTTTCATCCAATTCCTCCAGCAAAGTTTTATACTCTATAACATGTATGTCTTTGATGGTACTATAGATTAATTGTTTCTGACCATTAAAAACCAGGATTTTTTCATTGAGGAGTATATTATCTGAATTTTCATTGATGAACTTAAAAGCATCTTCTGCATTAAGATGGTCAGATTGAGAAATAAAATGCGCTGTAAATTCCAGCCTTTGCATAAATCTTTCTTTGAATTCATTCCTACGGAAGTCATCAAAAGACATATATATAACCGCCATCACTATTCCAAATAGCAATGAAAATACAATACTGATCGTTACTGTGATTTTTCTTTTCAGAGACATTCTACAACGGACTAAGGTAATATCCGAATCCGGAACGGGTATGAATAAGCTTTACTTTATAATCTTTATCAATCTTTTTCCTTAAAAAATTGATATACACTTCTACCGTATTAGTATTCGTATTGAAATTATGTTCCCATACATTCTCAGTAATCTGTTGCTTGGAAATTGCTTTTCCTTTGGCATCTGCCAGATAAACCAATAATTGAAACTCCTTCAAGGTAAGAGGTATCTCATTTCCCGCCCTGTATACTTTTTGTTCCGTTTTATTAATGATAAGGTCATCGATTCTGATAATATCATCCTGATCTACATTACCGGAAAGTCCTTTTCTTCTCATTAAAGAATTGATCCGCAACAGAAGTTCTTCAAACTGGAATGGTTTTACCAGGTAGTCATCAGCCAACCTGTCAAAAGCTTCCTTTTTGTCGGCAAGATCCCCATAAGCGGAAATGACAATGATAGGTGTATTTTTATCAAACGTGCGTATGGTTCTGCATACTTCAAGACCATTGATCTTTGGAACATTAATGTCCAGCAGATACAAATCATAGGTATTGCTCTTGATCTGATGCAGGAAAGATTCCCCATCATATATTTTATCACAGGTAAACTGACTTGACTCTAAAAACTTACACAATTCAGCAGAAAGAATAAGATCGTCTTCCAGTAAAAGAATATTCATCAGTATTTTTTATACGAATTTAGAGAAAATTTACGACTGTTATTTCTAAAAACACGATATAAAAAGAAATTCAACTGTAAAAATATTCATATAAGGATAAAAAAATATCCCGAAAGAATTCGGGATCGAAGCGAGAGCCAATATCGGGATTTGAACCCGAGACCTCTTCCTTACCAAGGAAGCGCTCTACCCCTGAGCTATATCGGCAGTAAATAAAAAAATCACACTATACAGCGTGATTTTTGTTGAGCGGAAGACGGGGTCGAACCCGCGACATTCAGCTTGGAAGGCTGACGCTCTACCAACTGAGCTACTTCCGCAATTTTGTTTCCAAAACTATTGGTAACGCTGTGCA
>JAFAAJ010000115.1 GCA_023426625.1 Bacteroidota bacterium | reverse complement strand
CTGTCCAGCAGCGTTGTAAATAGTGTACTTCGCTTTCTTGCTGATATTCTTAACATATAATACCGAGCTTACCGGGTTAGGGTAGATCATGATATCATCCTGGTTAAGAGAATTAGGAACAGGCTGTTTAGAGATTCTTACAGTATAGTCCTCTACTTCTCCGTCTGCAAAGTTCGTACAGCTTACTGGAATTCCTCCTTTCTGTAGAGCAACTCTCATCAGAACATATTTGTAATCCGTCATGCTTACAAATGCATCAGCCGGTACACTGAATGTTCCTTTGATAGGAGTCGTAGCGTTAGGTGCAGAAGCAAGGATTCTTTCATTTGGTTCGAAATTACCATTTCTGTTAAAGTCGATCCAAACTGCAATACCTTCATCATTATTAGCACCTACCCATGATTTTTCAATTGAAATTTCATTACCTGTAGATCCCTGGATCAATTCAATTAATGCTGCAGGTACACCTGTATAATCTGTATAGTTGGATGCTCCTGATGTGTTTTCCATTGTTGGTTTACCATTAGGCTTCACAGTCACTTTTGAAATATATTCATTAGCAGAGTTAGCAGAAGACATAGGGCAATGTACTACGGTAGGGGTAATGAAGTAATACAGCGGAGTATAGCTACCCGGTGTACCGCTACATACATTTGCTACCTGCATTTCATACTTCGTTAATTCAGACAGACCTGTAAGAGTATACGTATTGGTTGCAACCGAAATTGTTGTCCAGCTTGGAATACCCACTTTTCTATATCTCAAGATATAAGTAGCACCTGGGAAAGGATCCCAAACCACTACAGCACTTGTAGTCGTAATGCTTGTGATGGTAAGTCCCGGAGGAGGTAGCTCACAAATTCTCTCAGTCGTAAATACTTTAGGGTTTGACCATGGATTAATTGTAGTTTCACCATTACAGATATTAGCAATCTGAACCTCATAAGTTGTATATGGACTTAAAGAACCAAGCGTATACGTATTTGCCGGAGGCAATGGTAAATTGATCTGAGTCCATGTAGCAGTTCCCACAACTCTGTATCTCAACACATAGGTAGCACTTGTAGCAAGTGGAGTCCAAGTAATTTGTGCAGAGTTAGTCGTTACGTTACTTACAGCAACATTCGGAGGTGTAGGATCACATCTTGTAGTGAATGTCTTGATTGTTGTCGGAGTACCTGCTGTATTTCCACAAACTGCTGAAATTTGAACTTCATAAGTTGTAGCAGGAGTTAAACCTGTTAAATTAAGAGGCACATTTCCTAAAAGAGTTGATGCATATACATCAGTCCAAGCTGTAGCTCCCTGTTCTCTGTACTGTACTAAATAAGTAATATTATTGGTTGCACCTGTCCAGTTCACGATCGCTGAGTTATGCGTAATCGTATTAAATGTTGGAGCATTTGGTGTTGTAGTAGCACACGGTCTGATTTTCACCGCATAATCTTCAACTTCTCCGTTTAATGCATTCTGACACATTACCGGTGAACTCGTACGCTTCAACACTACTCTCATAGTTGTTGTTAACGGACCACTATACGCAGTAGATGGCACGTTGAATAATGCTGTTACCGGAGTTGTTGTACTTGCAGACGAGTTCAAAATTTGCTCATTAGCTTCAAATGTTCCGTTTCTGTTGAAATCGATCCAAGCTGATACTGCATCACTATAGGTAGAAGTTAACCAACCTTTCGCCACAGAAATTTTATTACCATTAGAACCCAGGTCTAAAGTAATAAGTGTTGACGGAGTTGTATAATTAGTATAGTTATCTTGTAATGAAGTATTACTCATTGGCGGAATACCAGGGTTTACAGGAGTAACCGTCACGTTAGCGATGTGATCATTCGTACCTGTACCCGTCATATTACAATAACTGATTGGTGTCGTTGTGAACGGAACAGAAGAAGACCAAGGTCCTTGCGTTCCACCACATACAGTAGCTACCTGTACTTCATAACCTGTCTGTTCAGTAAGTCCTGTAATATTATAGAAGTTTGTATTCACAATAGGTGAAGTAATCCAAGCTCCTACAGGAGACGTTGTTCTCCATCTCACATAATAAGTAGCCCCTGTTGCTCCCATCCAGGTAACTGTAGCCGTAGCAGCACCAATATTAATTACGCTAATATTAGTTGGAGCTGCTGTAGTACATGCCGGAATATCAACAAACTTAACCTGATAATCTTCAACTTCTCCATTACTTGTAAGAGTAGCACATGCATCAGCAGGTGTTAAGTAGTAAACAATAACACGCATCTTAAGCTTGTTGTTTCCAATGTAAGCATTGGCAGGAACAGCAAAAGTAGCCGTTACAGGAGTTGTACTAGAATAACCTAAGTTCATGATTCTTTCACCCCCAGGAGTTGTTGTAGGGTTATTATTAAATAATCCATCTCCGTTAAAGTCAATCCAAGCATATGTAGAATAGGTACCAGAAAGAATAGTTCTTCCTACAGAAAGTACGTTTCCTGTTGTATTACGTCCTAAAGTAATAAGTTTTGTAGGATCAGTTGAATAATCCGTATATGTACTTGGACCTGAGTTATTACTCATGATCGGTGTATTTACACCTGTTACTTTCACATTATCTATATAACCATTGGTAACTGTTGCCGTACCAGAGTTACAGTAGCTGATTGCCGGAGTCGTAAAGTTGATTGTAGGTGAGAATGCTCCCTGAGTTCCCCCACAGATTGTAGCCACCTCTACTTCGTATTGAGTCTGACCTGTAAGACCATTGATCACATACGGGTTAGAAGCAGGGTTAATTGTTGTCCAAGTAGTAGCTCCTAACTGTCTGTATCTTAAAACATAAGTTGCTCCCGTAGTCGCAATCCAAGAAGCCGTTGCAGTAGAAGCTGTAAGGTTAGCCACACTGATGTTACTAGGTGGTGCTGTTGTACAAGGCTGCATGTCTACAAACTCTACAGCATAGTCTTCGATCTCTCCACCTCCTGATCCGGTAAGATTATTACATGCTCCGGAGATTGTAAGATACGACATGATAACACGCATCTTAACAAGACTTGTAGCCGTAGTAGCCGGAACAGAGAATGTAGCCGTTACCGGAGTTGTACTTGAATACCCTAAGTTCATAATTCTTTCAGCAGCTGTGTTTTCAAAAACACCGTTACCGTTGAAATCTATCCAGATTGAAGTAGCATAAGTACTTGAAGGAATATGTCTTGAAACAGAAACTGTATTATTCGTAGTATTTCTTACCAGAGTAATTAACGCTGCCGGGTTAGTTGAATTATCGGTATATAAACTCGCCCCTGAGTTGTTACTCATTGAATAAGAGTTTGTAGGCGTTACCGTAACATTCGTGATGTGTCCGTTAGAGTTATTAGCTGTTACCGGACAGTAGCTTTGTAATGCTGTTATAAAGATTACTGAAGGAGAGAAACTTCCCTGAGTACCTGCACACACGTTAGCAACCTGCACTTCATATTTTGTCCCTGCCGTTAGTGGAGTCAATACCACACTGTTCGTAGCAGATGTTGTCTGTATCCAGGTTGTACTTCCTACCGGACGGTATTGGATCACATAAGTGGCACCCACAGAAGAGTTCCAGGTAACAGTAGCCTGTGTCTGAGTGATTGGAGAAACTGTAACACCAGCAGGTGGAGCTGAAGTACAAACCGCTAAGCTTGTAACCGTAGCATTTCCTATGGCATAGAATACGTTTCCTATTGCACTTACTCTTACTTTAAGGTTAGTTCCTACAGGTATTGGTCCAAAGTTGACATCTTCGTTACCGTCATTAATTGTTGAAGCTGAAAGAACAGTCCATGTAGCACCATTATCAGATGAAAAATCAATTTTTACATTCGCAGTATTATATGGTGCTCCAGCTGTATTGGCAACATTCCAGGTTACGTTAGTAGGTCCGTTATTGTAAGCATTTGTTGAAGTCACTGTAAATGGACCATCGTTTCCTACAATAATTGTCTGCTCAGCGTATTGTGTTTGTTGTTGATTGGCAGCCGGGTTATTATCTCTTACCGTTACTGCAAACTTGGTTGTTCTTGCAACGGTAGATACCGATTCCCAGGTATTATTAGCATTGTTTAGGACACCTGCCAATACTGAAGAGAATTTAGGGAAATATCTTGTTGGGCTCGTCGTAGGATTGAATGATCTGAACGAAGCACCTGAAGTAGTTGTTCCTAAATTATTTTTATTGATTGTTGTTGCGGCATTATCTACCTGTTCCCAAGTATACGTCATCGGATCGTTTTCAGGGTCTGTAGCAGACGCTGTCAACACAAATGCAGTTCCTTTAGGAATCGTATACGTAGGTAAAGCAGCAATCACCGGAGGATTGTTCGTTACAGCAGTTTCAACATCACATGTTTTATTATTCAGATTGGTCTGAACCTGCTTGATACTCACATTATGGAAATACGGATCCGAATGAGGCTGAACATCGGTGTTCGGTCCTGTGATTCCTGCATATCCCATAATTGTTGATCCTGAACCCGGCTCAACATTCACTCCCGCTCCTTCAAGACCGTGAGAGAAGGTATGGTTAGCTCCTAACTGATGCCCCATTTCGTGAGCAACATAGTCTATGTCAAAATTATCCCCTTGCGGAATACCATCCGCAGGAGAAGTATATCCTGACCCTTTTTGTTGTGACGTACTACTTGTTGGGTTTACACACACACAACCAATGCATCCAGCATTACCTCCACCTCCTGTAGCACCGAATAAATGTCCAATATCATAATTGGCATTTCCTACCACTGCAGTAAGGGTTTGCTGCAACTGCACATTCCAGTTATTCATCTGAGCCGCAGGAGAATATGGATCTGTTGCAGGATCAGTATAAATTAAAGTTGGATAGTTTTGTAAATTTAAGTGTAATGCAAAGTCTTTTTCGAAAACCCCGTTTACTCTGGTTAACGTTGCGTTAACGGCAGCTAATGCACCTGCAACACCTCCAAAATATTGGGTGTATTCCCCGGTAACGGACATTGCCAACCTCATTGTTCTGTACTTCTTATCAGAAGCCTTCGCAAAATTGGTCGGTTGGTTTGCAAAAGAACTACCGTTCTGGTATAGCTTATCTATTTGTTGTTTATAAGCTGCATCTTCTTTGGTAGAGCAAAGGAAGCCCCCCTTGCTTTTGTCAGTTTTCGGGTGCACACCATAAACTGTTTTGTTTTTGTCGGCTGGTTCTATGAATTCATAGCTACCACCCTTAATAATCATTGACTGAAAATCATTAGGTGCTAAGCTAAATCTTAAGTATTTGCCAGGATCATCGATCCCAACTCCCACATAAGAACCTAAACCATATTGATCTGCCAATTCTTTCGCAACCACAGGGAAGCTGTAGACAGCAAATCTTTCAATTTTTCCGTTTAAAGTTGGCAAGGAAATAGTAACAGGCTTTGAATTTTTGCCCATTTCCTGTGCTCCTGCCAATTGAGACTTTAATTCAGAAATATCCAGAGAGTAGTATTCCTTAATATCGGCCCCGCCTCTCAGTTTTTCTCCACTGTACGGCGTTTGCTTCCACTGTGCACTAGTGAAGACAAACAAACAGAGGAGAAAGAAAGAAGTAAAAATTTTCTTCATAACTTTCTCAATATATTAAATATTATTAATCATACAAATCTAATCATTTTTTATTATTAATTTATAGATTCACATATTTTTTCCTTTGAACTATTACATTTATAGTTTTATAGTTTTGAAATAAAAAATCCTCAGGCATGACCTGAGGATTCATATTTTAAATAGAAAGCATTATTACTTTTTAATAAATTTCAAGCTTTCAGAAACTGTATTACCCTTAAGTGTAATAAAGTATGTTCCTTTCACCAATTCTGAAACTCGAACCTGACCTTCATCAATTGTTCCTGATTTAACAATCTGACCTACAGCATTATGAATTTCATATTTTGTATTAGCCGGCAAGTTGGTAATGTTTAAAACATCATTTACCGGGTTCGGATAAATCGTAAAGTTCTTAACCGCTGTTTCACCGGTACTTAAAACTGTAATGTTTACTGCTCTTGTCTGAGTAGTTGTGTATGGAGTTCCCTGGAAAACTATTGCATTCTGAGAATCTTTCAGGTTATAAGAACCTCCTGTATCATAGATTCCGTCTCCGTATGAATCGTTAATTGTGAATGTATAGCAACCCGGAGTCAGGTTCCATGTCTGAGTGATTGCTGCCGGAAGAGGGTCTGTTGTAGGTGTATCCGTATAAGGACCGCCATTATACAGAGTAGTACCTCCACTATTTTTTAATGACCAACTGATTTCAGATCCATAATAGTCTCTCTGTAAAGTAAATGTAAAGTCCCCTTGATTAGCATTTACAGCTCCTGACCCAACAAAGTATGTTGTGAAAGAGTTATTTGTAGCTCTTTGATCAGCAACTCCATTAACGGTTGTTACACTTACTGTCATTATACCTGTTGGCATTGTGCCCGCTACATTTAAATCTACCACAGCATAGGCATTAGGAGCTAAGTTTCCTGACCAGTTCTGCGATTGAGTATTGGATCCTACTCCATAAGTGATAACAGCAGAGGTCATATTACTTGTTCCTCTATTGTATAATGAAATTTTCACCGTTTTAGCAGCAGTACCTCCACATGTTGAGTTTGAAGTAGAGCAAACGTTCTCTAACTTAACTTCTCCATCGTTAGCAAAAAGAGGAATTGCAATATCTGCAGTTGATGTCTTTAGTTCGACTCTTCTAGGAGAATTGTTCATAACCGCAGTAATTCTGTCCTTTTGGTTAAGTGTGAAGATATTCATACATACATCATAAGTATAATCCATATAGTTTTCAAACATCTCATCAGCTGTACCACATCCATTCGCTTTTGGATGCGAAGGACATCCTCCATTCGATCCCTGATGTACTGGAGTATCTGCAACGTAATCAGTACCACAAACGGCATCCCCCCAAATATGTCTTAATCCTAAAAAGTGGCCAACTTCGTGTGTCATGGTTCTTCCTTTGTCATAAGGAGCATTAAGAAGGAAAGTTCCGTCATTATAATCTGAGCTTCCAAATGTTGCGTAATTGGCTACCACTCCATCTGTGTATGCTGCACCTCCTATGGTATTTAACCCTGCCAATCCTGAGTTTGAAGGAAACTGTGCATATCCAAGTAGACTTGAACTGGTCCCTCCAAATTTCACACTCCACATATTCATATATTTAGTAGGATCCCAAATGGTTCTTGGTTTTACATAGCTGTTTATACCTGCCTGAGTCCAGCTGGAATAGCAAAGATTCACTCTGTTGATTCCATTGGTAGGATTTCCGTTAGGATCTACTTTTGCCAATGCAAACTGGATCATTGTATCAGCTCCTACCGGATTGGTATTATATCCCGGAGTACCTGCAGCTTTTCTAAAGTCATTATTCATCACCGTGATCTGAGACTGCACCTGAGCATCAGTAATGTTAGGAGCAACTCCATAAGCCTGCCCAGAGTGGATAACATGAACTACAACAGGAATGGTAACAATCCCGCCGTTTTGAGATTTGTCTGCCTTTGCATTTTCAATAAGCGGAGCAATCCAAGCTTCAAACTGAGCTTCCGTCATTCTGTCCGGATACTTAGCCTGTAACTCTCTTTCGTATTCGGTAGATGCACATCTTATAACATTCTTCGCATCTTTCAACTCATCAATTGTGTAGGTTTGTCCAAATGCTAATTTGCCTTCCAGATTTTGCCCATACATTATACTTGTCAGCAAAACAGAAAAGAAAAAAATCATTTTTGAAGGAGTACAATACTTCATTTTTAAAACTTTTTATTTTTCGCCGACAAATATAATACAATTATGTAATTATTTCCCAATAAAACAATATTTCTATCAAAAAAGACTTTATATTATTAATAATAATACAAAATTAAAAATTAACAAAAATATTTAACCTTTAAATCATCTTTTTGTACAAAACATAAACCTCAAAGCATTAAAGAAGCTAAAAAATTTTATCAATTATCTTTTCTGAGATAAAATCCCCTTAAAAAGACTTAAAAAAAATGCTCAAATACTATAATAAGTAAATGAGCAATTATTATTGGTGACCGCAATCTTCACACAGGCTTTTCTTTTAAAATTTATAAGCTATATTCCATGAAAATCCCATATTGAACTTTGAGGAACTTCGTCCTAATCCGGGAACAATCATCGGACTTATTTCTTCCTGTTTTGTAGTATATAATAAGTATCTGGGTTGAAGATTGACATCAATATATAAATTGGAATCAAATAACTGAACTCTTCCTCCCATTGTTCCCTCTATCCAGTAGCTTGATTGTGTTGAGGGCGGAAATGATACAGATGAGGTACTTCCTCCAAAACCACGAACAGGCACTGCCATATATTCCTGATTGTAAAATGAACCTGCTAACTTTCCTCCTGCATAAAATCCGTTAAATTCATTCTCCGTATCTTTTGCCAACATATAAAAAGCTCCTAATTTTATAAAAGGTCCGCTTACTTTTGCATCATACCCGTTTTTCTGATAGATATTGTTTTCAAAACCCGCTTCCACAATACCATGCATACTTCCTTTTATTTTGGATGATATAAAACCCTGATACAGCTTCCTGTCTGAGAAGAAAGAAACTCCTGTATTGAGAACATCAAAACCAATCATAAAGTTGGGCTCATATTTCCATTTTGCTGTTTTCGCATCATCCTGAGCAAAGCTCAGCATACTTACTAAACTAAAAAAGAAGGTAAAGATTGGTCTTGTCTTCATTCTCGATAAAATTTTGTCCTGCTTCAACTCCCAGAACAGGGTTAGATATTAATAATTCCGGAACTACATTTTCATAACTTTTCTTGATACCGCATCCCGGTGAAACGTATGAGTTTTTTGTGGTATAGTTTATTTTAACCTTGGATTCGTTGCCGTCCTTTCTGGTTTTGAAATACAGTTCTGTAAATGAAGATTCATCCACTCGTAAGGGAATCAATCTGGATTCTACATTGGCTGTTTTCCCAAGGTCTACTTTCCCGGAGCCATAATCTACAGAAACATATAAGGTATCAATAGTTACAGTTTTCCCGGTTTGTTCGGATTTAAAGGAAACTTTCATTCTGGGAGTTCCTTCTCCGCTTTCACAGATATCATCGTCACCACCACATGATGTGAGCAGCAACAAAAAGCTGAGGAATGTGAGAAATTTAAAATATTTCATCTGCCTATTTATGTTTCAGTTTAGATTATGTCTAATTTACTTAATTATTTTTTTACGAGTAACGCAATATTTTCCACGTGATGGGTTTGCGGGAACATATCCACAGGTAAGATTTTCACTAATGTATAGTGGTCTTTCATTAAAGCCAGATCTCTTGCCTGCGTTGCCGAATTACAGCTTACATACACTACTTTTTCCGGCGACAGTTTCAGGATCTGTTCTACAACCTTCTGGTGCATTCCGTCTCTTGGTGGATCTGTGATCAGCACATCTGCTTTCGGATGATTCTGAAGAAACTCATCATTAAAAATATCTTTCATATCACCACAATAGAAGGTACAGTTATCCAGACCGTTCAGTTTGGCATGTTCAATGGCTGCATCAATGGCTTCCTGTACAGATTCTATACCGATGACCTGCTTTGCTTTTCTTGCCACATATTGCGCAATGGTTCCTGTTCCTGTGTAAAGGTCATAAACCACTTCGTCTCCACTCAGGTCTGCAAACTCCAGGGTTTTTCTATACAGTTCCAAAGCTTGTTTATAATTGGTTTGAAAGAATGATTTAGGTCCGATCTTGAATTTCAGCCCATCCATTTCTTCCATTAAGAAACCTTCTCCTGAAAATATGTTGATATCCAGGTCATAAATAGAATCATTCGCTTTTGGATTGATCGCATACACTAACGTTTTGATCTGCGGGAATCTCTGCAACAGGAATTCAAAAAGCTTTTCCCTGTTTTCTCTCTCCTCTCTGAAA
Source organism: Bacteroidota bacterium (assembly GCA_023426625.1). Lineage (GTDB taxonomy): Bacteria > Bacteroidota > Bacteroidia > Flavobacteriales > Weeksellaceae > Chryseobacterium. Next base: position 16,240 of record JAFAAJ010000115.1, on the reverse strand, counting down.
AGCTGGAAAAGAACCATCCACTCTCCTTTTGAGTTCTGTCTCATCATAAGGGTTCTCAAAAAGCCTTCCTGATTTTTAACATCAAAGAAATCCAGACCATTTTGCTCTGCATATTCTTTTACAGCCAGTCTTATGCTGTTCGACGGATCTTCCTGCAGGAAACATTCTTTAAGGTCAAGAATTTTACTCCACATTCCGGGAATGTGAAAGCCTAATGCGTTTTTATCATTGATATTATCCTGAGAATTAACTTCCGCCTCCGTTAACCAACGTGCATTGGAAAAAGAGAATTCCATTTTATTTCTGTAGAAATACTGTTCTTCAGAGCCCAGAATGGGGACAGTCTCAAAATCTTCAACCCCTCCTATTCTCTTTATATTATTGTAAACTTCTTCCTGTTTGAAATCTAACTGCTTTTCATAGCTCATATTCTGCCATTTACAACCACCACAAACTCCGAAATGTATACATTTAGGAATCACTCTGTAAGATGACTGTTCCAATACTTCTACAGCTTCAGCTTCATAATATTTAGATTTCGATTTTTTTACTCTTACATTCACAACATCTCCCGGGATCGCTCCTGAAACCAATACGGTTTTCCCATCTTCTGTTTTCCCGATCGCTACTCCTTTAGCTCCTGCTGCAAGCAACCTGATATTTTCTAAAATAAGGTTCTTCTTTTTATTCTTTGCCATTCTGCAAAATTAAGTATTTCTATTGGTTTGTTTAGATAGAATTTGATTCCGGCTCAAAAGATATATCAAACTGCCCAATACCCCCATAAAAAGCAAGCAAATCAGCCACATAAAAGAATTTTTAATCTTGTTTCTAAGCATATCTACAAAGGAGACGATCCACCCTGGAACAGATAATATCATGCCCGCATTTAAAATTATATTTGGGGACAGTCCGAATAAGGACATATGTGTAATTTTAGTCCATGCCCCGATCAAAACGATCAGAAATCCAATAGCGGTTATGGGTAAAATAATATTTCTGGGAATAAGTAAAGGTTTCATTCAATATGTTTTAAGGCAAAAAAACCTTATCAGAAGATAAGGCTTTTGTATGTTTAAAAATTGTTATTTTGTCTGAGCTGGAGGCGGCGGTGGAGCCATTTGCATTGAAGGATCCATACCCATGCCTGATTGCAGTTGTACTCTTGGATCAACTTGTGGTGCAGAAAGTCCTGTCTGTTTGTCTAAAGCAGTTACCAGTTCAGGGTCTCCTAAATTAAAGAATGGTCTGCTTGCAATTTTACCGTCTTTATCCACGATGATGAAACATGGTAATTTGAATCCGTAAACTCCGTATTTTTTAGCTATATCGGAATTAAGTCCGTCTTTTGCATACACATTCACTCCTTTAATTCCTTTTAGTAATGAATTGCTGGTTTTTACAAACTGTTCTTTTGTATCATCTACATTTACGTATACGAAATTCATTTTAGACTTGTAGAAATCTGTAACTTCTTTCAATACCGGAACTGTAGCTTCTGCGATATAAGAATTCCAAGATGCATAGAATACCAACATATATGGTTTTCCTTTATTTTCAGAAAGGCTGTAAGACTTGTCATCCTGTTTTACCAGTGAAGCTTCCGGAGCCTGTTCACCAATTTTAAATCCGTTGATCGCAAACTGAATTTTTTTCAGATCACTTTTAACAGTAGCATCTTTGATATCTTCGTCAATGATCTTCTTGATCTTTTCAACTGTCTTTTCAGGAGCTCCCGGAACGATATCCGACTGAGCCATTACATAAGCTAACAGATAATCTTTTGCCGTTTGAGAAACATCATTTTTTGTTTTCAAAAACTGAGTAAACAATTCTGAAGTTGTAACATCCGGTTTCCCAGCACTTTTAGATTGTGCGTATGTCTGGAAATCAGGGCTCATTTTCATTAAAAGATACTCTCTGTATGAAGCGTTTTCTTTTATCATCTGCTCTTTATTCCCCTGAAGCTTATTTTCATAATCTTTGAAAGCTTTAGTTGTTTTGAATGACGGGTTAGCCGACATCTGCTTCTGCATCATTTCATATTGAGCAAGAAGTTTCAGCAAATTACTTGTAATATCATTCTTTTCCCAAGTTATAACTCCTTCATCCGGGTTGAACTTCTTTACACTTTCCTCAATTTTTTTATTGATATCTGATTCAACTTTCTGAACTCCTTTAAGGAAAGTTTTTTCATCCTTCATGATCAGTTCATTCATGTTGACTGTCTGCGCATAGCTGGAAAGATGTTTCTGAACTGCTACAAAGAAATCATTGCTTTTTTTGGCATCTCCTGTGATCACATATTCCATTGGGAAAGTGGCACTATTACCTGAGATGTTAAGTTCCTGCCCTCCTTTTAGGTATATTAAGTTTCTTTTTCCGGCATAGCTGATTTCATACATACCATTTCGGGGTGCAGTAAAGCTTCCGGAGAAATTTCCGTTTTTATCAACTCCCATATTTATTAATGGTAATGTAGCTACTCCGGAAGTTTCAACAAACTCGATTCTTTCTAGTGGAGAACCTCCTGTAACTTTTCCTTTTACTTCAACTTTTTTAGAGCAAGACACTGCAAATATTGCAATGATAAACAATAAAAGATATTTTTTCATTTTGATTTCTATAATTGGACAAAAATAAGTTTTTCGGTATACTAAATACAATTTAATCGTATTTTTATGAAAGATTTAACTAAAAAAAATCGCCATCCGGTGAGGAGACGATTTTTATTGTATTTTTAAATCTGTTTATCCTTTATCTACCAGAGCAGACATATACTCTCTGTTCATTCTGGCAATATTCTCTAAAGAGATCCCTTTTGGACATTCAACTTCACAAGCTCCGGTATTTGAACAGTTTCCGAATCCTTCTTCATCCATTGCCTTCACCATATTCAGAACTCTACGTTTTGCTTCTACCCTACCTTGTGGAAGTAATGCCAAGTGAGAAACTTTAGCTCCTACAAATAACATTGCAGAACCGTTCTTACATGTCGCTACACAAGCTCCACAAGCGATACATGCAGCAGCATCCATTGCTTTGTCCGCATCGTCTTTAGGAACCGGGATTGCGTTAGCATCCAATGTATTTCCTGAAGTGTTCACAGAAACGAAACCTCCTGCAGCCATTACTCTGTCGAATGCACTTCTATCCACAATTAAGTCTTTGATAACCGGGAAAGCAGCACTTCTCCATGGCTCAATAACGATGGTTTCACCGTCTTTGAACATTCTCATGTGAAGCTGACAGGTTGTAATACCTGTATCCGGACCGTGAGCTCTACCGTTGATGTATAGAGAACACATTCCGCAGATTCCTTCACGACAGTCGTGATCGAAAGCGATCGGCTCTTTTCCTTCGTTAATTAAATTTTCATTAAGGATATCCAACATCTCTAAGAATGAAGAGTCTGTAGATACATCCGATATTTTGTAGGTCTCAAACTGACCTTTTGATTTATTATTTTTTTGTCTCCAAATTTTCAGCGTAAGATGTAAGCCTTTTTTTGCACTCATAATTTTATATTTATAGGTTGGAGATTATTTATAACTTCTAGTTTTAACCTCGATGTTTTCATATATCAGCTCTTCTTTATGCAATACTTCCGCATTGATATCGCCTCCCTGATATTCCCAAGCTCCGACGTATTTGTAATTAACGTCATCTCTTTCCGCTTCTCCTTCCGGAGTTGCATGATCCCAACGGAAATGCCCACCACAAGATTCATTTCTATGCAGTGCATCGATGGCCATTAACTGCCCCAACTCTAAGAAGTCAGCCACTCTGAATGCTTTTTCAAGCTCAGTATTCATTCCGTCATTATCTCCCGGAACTTTTACATTCTTCCAGAAATCGTTTCTTACTTCTTCAATTTCTTTGATCGCTTCTCTTAAACCTTCAGGCGTTCTTCCCATTCCTACTTTATTCCACATAATGTGTCCTAATTTTTTATGGAAATAATCTACTGAATGTGTTCCATTATTATTCAGGAAGAAATCAATTTTCTCTTTAATTCCTTTTTCAGCTTCATCAAATGCTCCTGAATTTGTAGGAATAGTTCCTGTTCTGATATCTGCAGCAAGGTAATCTGCAATTGTATAAGGAAGTACGAAATACCCGTCTGCAAGTCCCTGCATCAATGCAGAAGCTCCCAATCTGTTAGCTCCGTGGTCTGAGAAGTTAGCCTCACCGATCACGAAACATCCAGGAATTGTAGACTGCAGGTTATAATCTACCCAGATTCCACCCATTGTATAGTGAACTGCAGGATAAATCTTCATTGGAGTTTTATAAGGATCATCCGCTGTAATTTTCTCATACATCTGGAATAAATTTCCGTATTTCTCCTCAACCCATTTTTTACCAAGATCGTAGATCTGCTGATCTGTAGGATTATGAATATGTCTTTCGATAGCAGCTTCCTTACCTTTTTTCATGATCTCTGTAGAGAAATCAAGGTAAACACCTTCCTTAGTATCGTTATTTTCGATTCCGTAACCTGCATCACATCTTTCCTTAGCAGCTCTGGACGCAACGTCTCTTGGTACTAAGTTTCCGAAAGCAGGATATCTTCTTTCCAAATAATAATCTCTGTCTTCTTCTTTGATGTTCTCAGGTCTTAATTTTCCTTCTCTGATCGCTACTGCATCTTCGATTTTCTTAGGGACCCAGATTCTTCCTGAGTTTCTTAATGATTCGGACATCAAAGTCAGTTTAGACTGCTGAGTTCCGTGAACCGGAATACATGTAGGGTGAATCTGTACATAACAAGGGTTTGCAAAGAAAGCTCCTTTTTTATGAATTTTCCAAGCCGCAGAAACGTTTGAACCCATTGCGTTTGTAGAAAGGAAATATACGTTTCCGTAACCTCCTGAAGCAATTACAACAGCATGAGCTGAATGTCTTTCGATTTCACCAGTTACCAGGTTTCTTGCGATGATTCCTCTTGCTTTTCCGTCAACAATTACAAGATCCATCATTTCATGACGGTTGTACATTTTAATTCTACCTTTCCCGATCTGGCGGCTCATTGCAGAATATGCACCTAATAATAATTGTTGTCCTGTTTGTCCTTTTGCGTAGAAAGTTCTTTTTACCTGAACCCCTCCGAATGAACGGTTATCTAATTGTCCTCCATACTCACGTCCGAAAGGAACACCTTGAGCAACACACTGGTCGATGATATTAGCAGAAACTTCAGCTAATCTGTAAACGTTAGCTTCTCTTGCACGGTAATCTCCTCCTTTAATGGTATCATAGAACAATCTATAAGTAGAGTCACCATCTCCCTGATAGTTTTTAGCAGCATTGATACCTCCCTGAGCCGCAATAGAGTGCGCTCTTCTTGGAGAATCCTGATAGCAGAATGCTTTTACATTATATCCTTGCTCAGCTAAAGTAGCCGCCGCAGAACCTCCTGCCAAACCTGTACCTACAACAATAATATCAATCTTATCTCTGTTGTTTGGTGCAACAAGGTTCATATGGTCTTTATGATTTTTCCACTTATCCTTAAGAGGACCTGCTGGAATTTTTGAATCTAATTTACTCATATTGGTATATTGATATTATTGAGTTATATAATGATAAATTGCAATGATGATAAATCCTAGAGGAATAAGGATTGAATACCAGTTTCCGAAAGCTCTGATTACCGGAGTATACTTTGGATGTCTGGCTCCGATAGACTGGAATGAAGACTGGAATCCGTGAGATAAGTGCAATCCTAATAATACAAAAGAAACAATGTATAGCACCACTCTCCAGATATCTGCAAATTTTGAATGCAGATCTCCCCAAAAACGGGTTTCTTCCACAGGAAGACCATCTATGTATTTGTAGTTCATTTCATGAAGCCAGAAATCATATAGGTGCAATACCAAGAAAGCCAAAATAACAGCGCCTGAAATGATCATGTTACGAGAAGACCAAGATGAATTGGCAGACCCGTTATTCATGTTATACCTTACAGGACGTGCTTTTTTGTTTTTAATTTCTAAAACAAACCCCATTACAAAATGGAAGATCACAGCAAACATCAGAATCGGCTGCATGATAAATTGAACCAGAGGATTGTACCCCATAAACTGTGATGCATTGTTATAAGCTGTTTCACCGAATACCGACAAAAAGTTTACGGAAAGGTGCATCACCAGAAAGATCAGCAAAAACATTGCTGATAATGCCATAGCATATTTTCTACCTATCGTAGAGCTTGTTAAACCTGCCATATAAGTTTAAATTTGAAATTTCCCACAAAATTAAGAAATGTTAACAATATCAAAAAGTGAGAAATCTCAGAATTATCCAGTTTGTAACCTTTCTAAATAAGACAGCAAAATATTATGAATAAAGGAAAAGCAAAAGTAAGGATATTTAATTTATCTTATAAATTTCATTATGATATACCACACTTTCTATAGCCGAAGGAAGCACTTTTACTTCTACTTTTTCCAGTCTTCTTGAAGCACTATAGGGATTGATGATATACTGGCTGATACTCTTAATATCTGCGAGATCGCTAATCCAGAAGCAGGCTGTACGTCCTTTTTTCACTGAAAATATTTTATGTTTATAAAAATCATGAACCAAGACCTCTTCTTTCTGAGCTTCAACGATATTAAAACCTATTCTGATGATTAAAAACGTCAAAACTGAAATAACAAACCTTGCAACATGCCTGAAATTCAGCTTAACAATAACAAACCTCAACAAATAAACAACAACAAACAATGCCATTACTTCTATTAGATGCAAAGGAATATTTTCAAAAAACATTTTATCAAATCCTGCAAACCAATGAATAGCCTTCAATAAAAACTGGATCAGCGCATCATATATCATATTGATGAATTGAAAATCCATCCGAAAGGCTATAAAAATGGTCATCACAAAAGAAAAGACAATGATCAGTTCAGAAAAAGGAACAATAAAAAAATTAGCAACGATCGAAACAAACGAGAATTGGTGAAAATAATACAAAACCAACGGAAGCGTTGCCAATTGCGCTGCAACGGAAATCGAAACGGTGTTGAAAAGTAATTTTTTGAAATAAGTATCCGGATTCGGAAAATGATTCAGAATAGGTTGATTCAACCAAAAAATCCCCAAAACGGCAGCAAAACTCAACTGAAAACCTACATCAAATATCTGTTGCGTATCTAAAGCCAGAATCATAAAAGCCGATAAGCCCAAAGAATGAAGCAGATCCGGTTTCCTCTGAAGAAGTACATATATAAAGTATATACTCAACATAATACAGGAGCGTAAAACCGAATTCCCAAATCCAATAAATCCCGCAAAAAGCCAAATCAGTATTAAACTTAATATAATAGCATACCTTCTCAACTTTAAAGGCAAAAAACGCGTAAAAGCAAAATAAAAAAGACCGAAAATAATAACAATATGAGTCCCTGAAATAGCCAGAAAATGAACCAATCCGGTTCTGTTAAAATCTTTTATCGTGGATGAATCGATTTCAGTTCTGTCCGCCAAGATAATCCCCTTCAGGAATTCTTTACTTTGGGAAGACATATCAGTATGGTCGATATGCTGCAATACCTCAAACCTTTTTTGTGAAACTTTTTCATTTAAACTCAGATCATTCCTCAGTACGGAGGAAATCTCACCGGAAATATAGCATTGGTATTCTATATTTCTTCTCTTTAAATACTGAGCATAGTCAAACTGAAAATCATGAATCGGAGACTTCACTTCTGTTATATATGATTCAGCCTTATAATAATGAATAAAATCAAGCTCCTTATTGCTTTTAGGAATGTATAAGACAGACGGAAAATACTTTTCTCCAACTTTAACAACAGATTCATACTTTTTATACTTCTCTGTAGAATTCAGCTTCTTGGAAACTTTGAAAACAACCTCCTTATTTGACGAGATCGTAACACTTTCATGAGAAAATGTGTTGAAAAAGTGAAGAACAATTCCTACCCCGAAGAACAACAGTCCCAACAAAACAGGTTTTATCTTATGTAAAAAAAATGTTTTAAAAAACGCAGAAAGTAAAATAATTACACAAAAACAAACGACAAAATATATAAGATTTTCATTCAATCCCAATTTATCCTGAAAAAATATTCCAAGGATGAAACAGACTGATAAAATAAGAAAAGGCTGTCTACTCACTTTCAATTATTTACCATCCAAAATAGTAAATAATTTGATATATTTTTCACAAGAAAGAGATTTTATTCTTATGAGTAATAATGAAAAAGATTTTAAACCTTCAGAATAACCTCAGCGGCATGCTCACTTGCACCTTCTCCTCCTAATTTTTGCCTTAAAAGTTCATAATCCGTTAAAACCTGCTGTCTTTTTTCACCATCAATGATTTTACGAAGTTCCTCAACAAGGTTTTGGGTATTCAGATCATTTTGAATAAGTTCTCTTACAACTTCCCTATCCATGATCAGATTAACCAAAGAAATATATTTGATGTTTTTTACCAGTCTTTTTGCGATGGCATAAGAGATTTTACTTCCTCGATAGCAAACTACTTCAGGGATATTCAACAAAGCGGTTTCCAAAGTTGCTGTTCCGGAAGTTACCAAAGCCGCTTTGGAACATCTTAAAAGATCATATGTTTTATTAGAAACAAAATGAACATTATCATCCACATATTTTTCATAAAACTCTTTGGGAAGACTTGGCGCGCCTGCAATCACAAACTGGTAATCTTTAAAATACGGTCTTACGGAAAGCATTATTTCGAGCATTTTTTCCACCTCCTGTTTTCTGGAGCCGGGAAGAAGTGCAATGATTTCCTTTTCGTTTAAGCCATTTTCATTTTTAAAAGTCTCAACATTAATACCCTCAAGACTTGAAATAGCATCAAGCAACGGATGCCCCACAAAGTGAGAGAGAACACCATGTTTTTTATAGAAATCTTCTTCAAACGGAAGGATCACCATCATTTCATCAACATATTTTTTGATGATCTCAACCCTTCCTTCCTTCCACGCCCAAAGCTGCGGAGAAATATAATACACTACTTTTATCCCTAGTTCTTTAGCAAACTTTGCAATCCTCAGATTAAAACCGGGATAATCAACAAGTACCAAAATATCCGGCATATAACTTCGGATATCTTCCTTACAGAATTTAATATTATTGAGAATGGTTTTCAGGTTCATGGCTACTTCAAGAAATCCCATGAAAGCAAGATCACGATAATGCTTCACCAGTGTCCCTCCCTGTTTTTCCATCAGATCACCGCCCCAAAATCTAATTTCAGCTTGTGGATCTTTCTTTTTCAGAGCTTTCATTAAATTACTTCCGTGCAAATCTCCGGACGCTTCTCCTGCAATAATATAATACTTCATGTTTTTCTGGAATCTTGTTTTTCTAACCGTCTTATCAGCTATTTCTATGATAAGGATAGAGACAAATTAAGGCGTTGTTACATCTTAATTTGTAAATTTGTTCAAAGATAATGATAAAAATGTCAGAAGAATTTGAAATACGAAATAAAGTTGCAGAAAGCGGTTTAGTGAATTTTGACCTTACCGACCTGGTTCCCAAAGGCGCAAGAAAAGGAATCGACCTTAAGGATTTCCTATTCATGGAAATGATCCTTAAAGAAAAAGATTTCCGCGAAAAAGTTGCCGCCATAGATGTTGAGGAGTACAGGGATGCATATGTATACATTTATAATTCAGCAGATGCTATTGTTCCGCTTTGGGCTTATTTTTTAATCACAGCCAAACTTACTGATGTTACTAAAAAAATAGTCTTCGGGGAGCGTGATGATCTTGAAGTTATTTTGATGCACAACGCCATTCAGACCCATGATTTTGAAGAACTGAAAGGAAAAAGAGTTCTGGTAAAAGGATGTACAGATAAAGACATCCCTGAAAACGCATATATAGAACTCGTAGAACAGCTGAAACCTATTGTAAAATCTTTGATGTTTGGAGAAGCCTGCTCGAATGTTCCAATCCTAAAAAATTAACCCTGTAAATCAATAACTTAAACTATTCTGAAAAACTTTAACAATATTTTGGGAAGTAAAAAAAATATTCGGGAATATTTTTTGATAACTTTAGTTTGCTTAAACATTAATGTAAAACACAAACTATGAGTTTAATCGACCTACTTACAGGGAACACCGGCAATCAGGTTGCCGCGCAGGCTGAAAACAAATTCGGAATCAGCAGAAACCAGATTATTGCTTTATTGGCAGTAGCTGCACCATTGATCATCTCTTATCTTAGAAACAAATCGCAAGATGCTAAAGAAGCTGAAGCTTTAAATAATGCCTTAGATAAAGATCATGACGGAAGTATCTTAGATGATGCTTCACAATTAGAAGCCAGACAGGCAGAAGGAGGATCTATCCTGGATCATATCTTTGGAGGACAAAAAAACACTGTTGAAAACCAGCTTTCACAAAATACGGGGATTTCAATTGATAAGATCGGACCTATCCTGGCAATGCTTGCTCCGGTGATCATGGGATATATCGGTAAAGAAAAACAGCAGAACAATGTAGGTGCAGGAGGACTGGGAGATCTATTGGGAGGAATTTTAGGAAGTGCTTCCAATCAGGCTCAGCAATCCAACCCCCTGAATGATATTTTAGGAAGCGTTTTGGGAGGCGGACAACAATCTTCTGGAAATCCTTTGAATGATATTTTAGGAAGTGTGCTCGGTGGAGGACAACAGCAGCAACAGCAAGGAGGAGGATTAGGAAGCATCCTTGGTAATATTTTAGGAAAATAATCTATTCAATCAACTTAATAAAAAAGACCGAAGATTATTCTTCGGTCTTTTTAGTTCTTTTTGTTTTAGGAGCTTTCTCTGCTACCTCTTCCGTTACTGCTACAACAAGTGATTTTGAAGATTTTCTGGGTCTTCTCTTACCATAGCTTCCTGAGTTGATTTTTCCTCTTCTTGTTTTTTTGTCTCCTTTTCCCATAAAAAATTTGTTTTGATGATAAATACAAAATTAAAGAATACCGATTTAAAATCCAAAGCCTCAATATCTTAAAAAATTATAAAACTAAACTTTAATAGCTTTCCATTTTCCTCTTTTAAATAAAATAAATGCTACAATGGTGATGAGCACTTCTGCCGCTGGAATAGAAATGAAAACTCCTTTCGGACCCATATCCAGATATTTTGAAAGCAAATAAGCCAAAGGAATCTGAAACATCCAAAACCCGAAAAAATTCACCCAGGTTGGCGTCCAGGTATCTCCCGCTCCGTTAAAAGCATTGACCATTACCATGCCTACTCCGTAAAAAATAAAACCAACACTCATAATTTGAAGTGAATTCTTAGCAAAAATTTTTATCATCTCTTCCTGTGTGAAAAAACTTACCAGAAAATCTCCCAGAGTGAAGAAGATCACACTTACCACCAACATGAAAATCACATTATACTTTACTGTTTTCATAACAGACTGTTCTGCACGAAGCATTTCATTGGCGCCCATATTCTGTCCTACCAAAGTAGAAGCTGCATTACTCAATCCCCATGCAGGCAGCATAAAGAACATCATCAGTCTTAAAGCTGTCTGGTAACCTGCCGAAGCATTTTCGCCGCCCGTTGTTGCTACTAACTGAGCCAGGAAAATCCAACTGCAGGAAGCGATCACAAATTGAAAAATTCCGGGAGTCGCAATTTTGATAACCGATCTTATCAATCTAAAATCAGGTTTAAAATAATTCTGCCTGATCCTAATCTGTGTATCGGCTACAAAAAGATGATAAAGCTGGTACAACACTCCGGTACTTCTCCCGATGGTTGTAGCAATGGCTGCTCCGGTCAGTCCCATTTCCGGCACCGGACCCAATCCCCGGATAAGTATAGGACAAAGAATAATATTAGCAATATTCGCGATCCATAAACTTTTCATCGCAATGGCAGCATTTCCCGCTCCCCGGAAAATACCGTTAATTAAAAACAACAGCATAATGATCACACTGCTTCCCATCATGATCCTGGTAAAATCTTTACCATAGGCAGCCGCTTCAGGTCTGGAACCCATAAGAATTAAAATTTCTTCAGCATAAACCACTCCTAATACACTTAAAACAAAAGTTATAATAAAAGAAACCAATAAAACCTGCGCTGCACTCCGGGAAGCCTGTTCCGCGTTCTTTTCGCCAATTCTTCTTGCTACCATTGCAGTGGCTGCCATACTCATTCCGATAGCAATGGAATACATAATGGTAAGAACAGATTCCGTTAATCCAACCGTTTGAATGGCAAAACCACTCTCTTTCAGATGTCCAACAAAGTAGAGATCCACCAAGGCAAAAACAGATTCCATCGCCATTTCCAGCATCATAGGAATAGCTAAAAGCAATACTGCGTTCCTTATACTGACTTTGGTATAATCTACCTCCTCTCCACTGAGCGCCTTTTTAAGAAAATTAATATATTTTGATATTTTCATTGATAATTTTATGGACATCTAAAATACAAAATCAATTTTCAATGAATAGATTCATTTTTAATTGAAGTTTTTATTAAATTTGTTCACAAGAATAATTAAATATTAATCATTAACTTAATCAAGAAAAAATAAAAACTCCTTCTACTCTATCTTTTAAAAATAAATTTTATGAAAAAAATAATCTCTACTTTTTTAATATTCGGAATTTCCTTATTCACCGGTATGCTTTCGGCTCAGCAGTTAACTAAAGAACAGAGAGTAGCTATCCAGAGTGACGATATTACAGCTTTCCAAAAACAGTTTGCTAAAGAAGATTATAACAAATGTTTCCAGGTAAAAACAGAATCATACAGTCCTTTGTCATACAGCGTACTGAATGGCAAGAAAAATCTGGTTAATTTTCTGATCAGTCAAAAAGCTGATTTGAACAAAAGTTGTGGTAACCTTACTCCACTTGCCGTAGCAGAACAGTATCAAAGAGCGGACCTCGCAAAATTGCTAGCTAAAAAAGGAGCAAAAAAATAGAATCACTCCATACTTATAATCAAAACTTCCTTTTTAGGGAGTTTTTTTGTTTTTGAAAGTATATCTCATGCCACTATATGTAGAGATATTACAGTTTTTGATTAAGACTTTTTAAGATTTTACAGCAAGGTAAATGTTAAAAAATTTAAAATTCATTATAAATTTTGCCAAATCATATATTCACTTTACAATACAGCCACGATATCTAATAGTTTTGAGGGAAAATTATTAAACATGAAAAAATACATTACCCTCCTCCTTTCCTCTATGGTCTTCACAAGTTTCCATGCTCAAAAAAAAGTAGATAACCTTAATTTTGAAAATATCGAAAATGATTTCCCAAAAAACTGGAGTATTTTCGGAGATGGTACAGCTAAAGTATTCGTCGATAATAGGGAAAAACAGGAAGGTAAATTTTCAACAGCCATAGAGTCCTCTGAAAGCCAGGGATTCAGAGCAATAGCATTCACGTTGCCGGAAAATTATGTCGGTAAAGAAATCACCCTTTCCGGATACATTAAAACAGAAAATGTAACTGACGGATTTGCGGGACTCTGGATGAGAATTGATCCTCAGGTTGCCTTTGACAATATGAAAAAAGCTGGATTGAAGGGAACTAATGACTGGAAAAAATATGAGGTAACTTTAAAAATGTCTCCTCAAGACACCAAAAGCATTGTCCTTGGCGCATTACTTGCCGGAAAAGGAAAGATGTGGGTCGATAACCTAAAGGTGACTATTGATGGAAAAGACATTGAAAATGCTAAAATATTTGAGAAAAAACTCACCAAAGTAAACCTTGATAAAGAGTTCGACACTGGCTCTAAGATCAGCAATATCAGTCTGGATCAAAATCACATTGAAACCCTGAAAAAATTAGGATTGATCTGGGGTTATCTGAAATATTATCATCCCAACGTTGCAAAAGGAAATTACAACTGGGATTATGAACTGTTCAGAATTTACCCTAAAATAACTCATGCTTCTGCAGATCAAAGAGACAGAATATTAACAGATTGGATCAAAAGTTTGGGAACTTATCAAACCTCAAAAAAAACTGAACCTAAAGATGTCAAAATAAGACCGGATCTGGACTGGATCACCAATTCAGGCTTCTCTAAAGAACTGACCGATCAACTTTTAAGGTTGAAGGACGCCAAAAGACCGAAGTTCAATTATTATGTAGAATTTTTAGACAACGTAAAAAATCCTGATTTCACAAATGAGAATCCTTATGAGCACATGAATTACCCGGATGAAGGTTTCCGCTTGCTATCTCTGTACCGATATTGGAATATCATTCAATACTATTTCCCTTATAAAAATCTATTGGACGAAGATTGGAAAACAGTTCTTACAGAATTCATTCCGAAATTTATCAATGCCAAAAACCAAACGGAATATACGCTGGCTTCATTGGAAATCATTGCGAGAATCCACGATACCCATGCCAATGTTTGGGGAAATAAGGATTTAAGAAAATATTTCGGGGAAAGACGTGCTTCCCTTAAATTAACATTTGCTGAAGACAAAGCTGTAGTCTCTGATTTTTACAACGATGATCTTGCCAGAGAAACAGGATTGCAAAAAGGAGATATAATTATGGAAATCAACGGAGAAAGCGTAGATTCAATAATAAAAAAGATGCTTAAATACACACCTGCTTCCAATTATCCTACACAACTGCGAGATCTGGCCGATAATTTATTGAGAACGAATTCGGAAACAATTAGCGTTAAATTTTCAAAAAACGGGAAAACAGAAGAAAAAACCATTAAGACCTATACTTCCAAAGAACTAAATCCTAAAAAGGGAGAAAAAGAATTCTTCAAAATGCACGATAATGATGTGGCTTATTTGTATATGGGAAGTGTAGACTCAAAAAAGTTGCCTGAAGTTTTCAGTCAGATCAAAAACACAAAAGGTTTGATTATTGATTTCAGAAGCTATCCATCCGATTTTGTACCTTTTAAAATGGGAAGATTATTAAATCCGAACTCCGCCGACTTTGTGAAATTCACCAATACGTCTAATGACCAGCCGGGGCTTTTCACTTTCACACCAAGCCTGAAAATTCCTGGAGCAGGAAAAGATGCTTATAAAGGAAAAATTGCAATTCTGATCAATGAAACCACACAAAGCAGCGCAGAATATCATACAATGGCATTCAGAACAGCTCCTAATGCAAAAGTTTTCGGTTCTACAACTGCCGGAGCAGACGGAAATGTTTCCAAAATCATATTGCCTGGAAATATGGTCACCATGATCAGCGGAATCGGCATTTATTATCCGGACGGAAGAGAAACTCAGAGAATAGGGATCATTCCTGATGTTGAGGTAAAACCAACCGTTGAAGGAATAAAAAATAATAAAGATGAGGTTTTGGAAAAAGCTGTTGACTGGATCAAGAGCTAACTTATACAACATCTCAAATACATAGTAAAAAACTTCCTTTCGGAAGTTTTTTGTTTTTAAAACCTGTAAAAATCTTATCTTTGCCAACGGAAATTCAGGGTTCTAATCTGAACTTAAACATTGAACTTTAAACAAATAATTATGTTTCGATCACACACGAACGGAGAATTATCTCTTCAACATCTTAATGAAGAAGTTACACTTTCAGGATGGGTACAGACTATCCGAGACAAAGGATTTATGATTTGGATAGATCTTCGAGATCGTTACGGAATTACACAGCTGGTTTTTGATCAGGACCGTTCTTCTGCCCAACTGATGGAAGAAGCTAAAAAACTGGGCCGTGAATTTGTGATTCAGGTTACCGGAAAAGTTATTGAAAGAGTAAGCAAAAATCCTAATATTCCGACTGGAGAAATCGAAATTTTAGTTGAAAAACTGACATTGCTTAATGATTCCCAGCTTCCGCCTTTCACTATTGAAGATGAAACAGACGGTGGTGAAGAATTGAGAATGAAATACCGTTATCTTGATATTAGAAGAAATCCGGTGAAAGATAAGCTGATCTTCCGTCACAAAATGGCGCAAAAAGTAAGAAATTACCTTTCTGACAACGGATTTATTGAGGTAGAAACTCCTGTTTTAATCAAGTCTACTCCGGAAGGAGCAAGAGATTTCGTGGTCCCAAGCAGAATGAACCCGGGACAATTTTATGCACTTCCTCAATCTCCTCAAACTTTCAAACAATTGTTGATGGTAGGCGGAATGGATAAATATTTCCAGATCGTAAAATGTTTCCGTGATGAGGACTTAAGAGCCGACAGACAGCCGGAGTTTACACAGATTGACTGTGAAATGGCTTTTGTAGAGCAGGAA
>JAFAAJ010000083.1 GCA_023426625.1 Bacteroidota bacterium | reverse complement strand
GCTCTATGGCCGCTCTCATTTTATTTTATTCGGCATTGGAGATATTCAGCTGTGCATTCAAAGAATTGACACTGGCATTCAATACTTCCAGATAATTGGCCATTCCATAATTAACCAGTTCCTGAGAATATTCCACGGATTTTTTATAAGAATCCAATTCTTTTCTCTTTAGATCGATGTAGGAATCCTGAACGGAAAATACTCTGATGGCATCGGAAACTTCTTTTCCTGCTGTAAGTACTGTTTTTCTGAAATTCAGATAGGCTGCCTCCTGATTGGCTAAGCTTACTTCATAATTGGTTTTAATCTGTCTTTTATTCAGAATAGGTTGAGCCAAACCTGCCACAACATTCGCAAATAGTGAATTGACACTGAATAAATGATCCAGATCCACAGATTGAATTCCTCCGCTTCCTGTAATTCTTAAACTAGGATAAAACTGAGCTTTTGCAGCATTCGTCAGTTCAAAAGCATTCATCAGGCTGTATTCCGCTCTCATTACGTCCGGACGATTTGCCAATAGCTGTGCCGGATAACCTAAAGCCAGATTGATCGGGAGGTTCTGATTTTCCAGAGTAGATCTTTCAATGGAATGAGAAGGTTCCCCCATCAGTAAACTCATCGTATTCTCTAATAACTGGATCTGCGTATCAATATCGATCAATAAAGATTTTGCATTATACACAAGAGCTTCACTTTGCTGAACGGCAACTTCCGTAAGAGTTCCTGCCTGTTTTAAAGCTTTTGTAGTTTCAAGGTTTTTCTCACGAATGGTAATGGTTTCCTCGATAATCCTCTTCTGAGAATCAAAAGTAAGCAACTGATAATAAGCTGATGCGATAGAGGCCACCAAATCACTTTTTACGGCTTTATGCGCTGCAACCGTTCCTAAATAAGTCGCCAACTGCGCTTTCTCCTGAGCTTTTAGTTTTCCCCACAAATCAGCTTCCCAACCTATGCTTGCTGTTATGTCGAACTGATTGATATATCGTCTCTCTCCAATGATCTGTCCGAACTGTGTATTCAAAGACTGGGTCTGGAAAGTATAATTGGGGGCTACCGATAATGTTGGCTGATAAGCTGCTTTGCTTTGTTTTAAATATGCTTCTGCGGAAGTGATATTCTGTAATGCAATTCTGATGTCCAGGTTATTGTCCAATGCTTTGGAAATATGTCTCTGAAGTATAGGGTCTGTAAAGATCTCTCTCCACGAAACATTGGCAATATTTGTACTGTCATTCGGAAGCATATCTGTACGGAACAGTTTTTCGTCTGCCATGTTCGTTGGTCTTTCATATTCCTTTCTTGCAGCACAAGACGATATGGCTCCCAGAACGAAAACGGAAAAAGTTATTCCTTTTATGATGTTTAATACACTCTTCATTGTAAAATAGAAGTTAGAAGTTTAGAAACTAGAGGTTAGAATGATTAGTTTGAAACTTAATTTCCAACCTCTACTTCTTATGTTAATTTTATTCAGCTAATTTGATCTCTTCTTTCTTGATCGGTTTTATTTTCTCCTGCAATGTCTGGAACACTACATACAATACTGGAATGACAAAAACTCCCAGAATTGTTCCTATCAACAATCCCATCGCTGCTCCGGTTGTAATAGATCTGTTTCCTACAGCCCCGATTCCGCTTGCCAATACCAATGGCAGCAATCCGAATATGAACGCAAATGATGTCATAAGGATAGGTCTTAATCTGGCTTTTGCAGCATTGATGGCAGAAGTAACAATAGATTCTCCGTGATGTCTTCTCTGCACGGCAAATTCCACAATAAGGATGGCATTTTTTGCGAGTAATCCCACCAACATGATCAGTGCGATCTGGAAATAAATATTATTTTCCAAGCCCATGATCTTTTGTCCGAAATAAGCTCCCATAACCCCTAAAGGAAGAGAAATAACCACTACCAATGGCAAAATGTAACTTTCATACTGCGCAGAAAGAATAAAATACACAAACACAAGACTTAATGCGAAGATCAGCAATGTTTGTGATCCCGAAGCAAGCTCCTCTCTCGATAATCCTGTAAATTCAACAGCATAATTCTGGTTCAAAGTTTCATCAGCAACCTGTTGTACCGCAGCAATAGCATCTCCGGAACTGTATCCCTGAGAATTGGCACCGGTAATTTTCACCGATGTGAACAGGTTGTAACGGCTTACAGATTGAGGTCCATAAGTTTTATTAAGGGTTACAAATTGTGATATTGGCGACATCGTTCCTGAACCTGTTCTTACATACAATTCATTGAGATTATCAATGCTTTGCCTGTTTTCAGGAAGAGCCTGAACCATTACCCTGAACTGCTTTCCGTATTTTGTAAAGTCAGCCGTATAAACTCCCCCGATGTAGCCCTGCATCGTACTTAGAATGTCGTTTACAGAAACTCCCATCTGTTTTGCCAACGGAACATTAATTTCCATTAAATACTGAGGATATTTTGTATTGAATGAAGTCTGAGCGAATTCAATTTCAGGTCTTTCAATCAGCTTTCCGATGAATTCATTGGTTTTAACATCAAGATCTGTATATTCACCTCCGGATTTATCCAGTAATACCATTTCAAAACCGGCACTACTACCGAATCCAGGTACACTTGGTGGCTGGAAGAACACAATTTTTGCATCAGGCACCTTACCCGCGATCCCGAATAGCTTTTTCGTGATATCTTCAGATGTTAAACCATCTTTTTTTCTTTCTTTGAAAGGCTTTAACTTTACGAAGGCAAGACCATTATTGCTCCCGTTTCCGGATAAGAATCCTCTTCCTGTAGAAATTGTAACATTCTGGACTCCCGGAACCTGTAATGCATTTTTCTGAAGTGTTTTCAGAGCATTATATGTTCTTTCCATGGAAGCACCGGCAGGAAGCTGTACATCGGTAAAGATAATTCCGCGGTCTTCAGAAGGAACAAATCCTTTTTTCATCGTAGAACTTGTCCAGTATAAAATTCCTCCGGTAATCGCGAAAATCAGCAAGGTAACCCACTTATGTTTCAGAAGGAAATTGAATCCTCTTCCATAACGATCTGTCGCAGTTTTGAAAGCTATATTGAACTTATAGAAAAACTTCTGCATAAAATTCAGGTTCTTATAGTTTTCATGATGTTCCGCATGTGGTTTCAGGAATAATGAACATAAAACCGGACTCAAGGTCAATGCATTAATGGCAGAAATAATGATCGCCACAATAAGCGTTACTCCGAACTGTTGATAGAAAACCCCTGTAGGACCTGTAATAAATGTTACCGGAATAAATACAGATGCCATTACCAGAGTAATTGAAATGATCGCTCCTGTGATTTCATCCATTGCTTCTATGGTTGCTTTTTTAGCATCAGAAATACCGTGTTCCATTTTGGCATGCACTGCTTCGACGACGACAATGGCATCATCCACCACAATACCGATCGCAAGAACCAAAGCAAAAAGGGTTAATAAGTTCAGTGAATATCCGAATAAATTCAGGAAGAAAAACGCTCCTACGATAGATACCGGAACCGCAATGGCCGGAATCAGGGTGGATCTGAAATCCTGAAGGAAAATATACACCACAATGAATACAAGGATAAAGGCTTCAAGCAAGGTTTGAACTACTTTTTCAATGGAAGCTTCCAGGAACTCATTGGTATCAAAGTTAAAAGTATATTTGATTCCTTCCGGAAAAGTATTCTCCGCAGATTTCAAGTATTCTTTAATGTTTTTAATGATCTCCTGTGCGTTGGAACCCGGTGTCTGGAAAATCCCCATACTGATGGAAGGATTATCCCCGTTTTCTCCAACTCCCGAATAAGACTGTCCCGCCAATTCTACTTTGGCAACATCTTTCAGCATCAGATTTTGTCCGTCTGCAAGAGATTTAATGATGATATTATCATACTGTTCCTTATCATTGAATTTACCCACATACTTGATGATATATTCAAAAGAGCTACCGCTGTTTTGTCCGATAGAACCGGCAGCAGCTTCTCTACTCTGCTCATTGATCGCTGTGGTAACATCCGTTGGAGTTATTCCGTATGCTGCCATTTTAGCCGGATCCAGCCAGATTCTCATTGAATAGTTTTTTCCACCGAAAACATTGGCATCACCTACTCCATTGATCCTTTTCAGGTTAGGAATAATGTTGATGTTCAGGAAGTTTTGAAGATATACATCATCCAGATCCTTATTTTCAGAATAGAAAGACATATACATCAACGCACTGGTCTGCTGTTTCTGAGTTACAACTCCCGAACGTGTTACTTCAGCCGGAAGCAAAGGTGTTGCTCTGGCTACACGGTTCTGAACGTTCACCGCAGCAATATCAGGATCAATCCCCTGTTTAAAGAAAATCTGAATATTGGCTGAACCATCGTTCCCTGCAGATGAAGTGATATAATCCATTCCTTCCACACCATTGATCTGCTCTTCCAAAGGAACTACCACACTCTTCATTACCGTTTCCGCATTGGCTCCGGTATAATTTGTTGAAACACTTACGGTAGGAGGTGCAATATCAGGATATTGTGTAACCGGAAGTGCAATAAGCCCCAAAATCCCGAGGATCACAATTAAAATCGAGATAACGGTAGATAAAACCGGTCTGTTAATAAAGTTCTTTATCATTAGAATTTCGGTTTTATAGATTGAACAAGACTATCCATTTTCACAGGCTTTTTGATCACCGCTGTTCCAGGTTTTAAACCACCGATTCCGGCTGCAATTACGGTTTCTCCTTTATTCAACCCGGATTTAATCAGTGCCATATTGTCAATTCTTTCAATAACATCTACGACAACATTTTTGGCGGTATCCTTATCTACTTTATAAACGTAAACAATACCCTGTTGCTCATAAGTAGCACTTTCAGGAACAACAAGCACATTATTATAGGTTTGAGGGAATCTTATCGTTCCACTGTTACCGTTACTTAAAAGTTTCTGAGCATTCGAGAAAGCCACTCTGAACTGAATGGTTCCTGTTGTAGAATCTATTTGTCCTGTGATGGCTTCTATTCTTCCTTTTTCAGGATAAAGGCTTCCGTTGGCCAATTGTAATTCTACCATTGGAAGGTTTTTGATCTTTTCAGGAACGGTTGAGCCTACTGATTTTTCAAGGAAATCAAAATATTCTTTTTCATTCATTGAAAAGTAAGCAAAGATCTCCGATGTATCTGAAATGGTTGTTAGAGGAGTCTGATCCGTTGGCCCCACTAAACTTCCTACTTTTAACGGTAGTTTTCCTACGACTCCGGAAATAGGAGCACGGATAACGGAATATTCGATATTGGCTTCTACTCCCTTATAGTTTGCTGTAGCCTGCTGTTTTGCAGCAATTGCCTGCTGAAGCTGAGCCTGTGCTTTTGCCAGATCTGCCTGAGCGGTTTGAAGCTGAACGTTACTGATGATATTTTTAGCAACAAGAGGTTTAAGTTTGTTTACTTCTACCTGCGCGGCGTTTACAGCTGCCTGAGCTGCTGCTATATTGGACTGTGCAGCGCCTATTCCCGCTTTGGCAGCGGATGCGCTTTCGTTAAGAATATTGGTTTCCAGACGGAACAAAGGCTGTCCTTTCGTAACATACTGACCTTCGTCCACCAAAACCTGAGTGATATATCCCTGGATTTTTGCACGAACATCATTGTTCACTCTTCCCTGAATGGTTGCTGGAAAAGTCTGGTATCCCACAATATCTTTGGTTTCCACTGAAATCACAGGATAGGGTTTCGGGCCGTCCTGTTTTGGAGCATCTTTCTTGCAGGCTGTCAACGAAAGTGCCGCAATAGAAAGTATGAGTAGTTTATTTGTCATTTTTTATAGTTTATTAAGTGATTCCTGTATGTTTTTAATGCTTTTGTTTAAAAGAGATTTGTATTCTTCCATTTTCTCCTGATACTCTTCGTCCTGAACTTTCCTGAAACGGTCTAAATCGTCCAGTAGTTTTAATTCATCCTGCATTTTCTGTACTATTTTTTCAAATCTGATTTTCTTGTAACAATCATTGATGAAAAAATACCGTCTTCTTTCATCCATTTTGCTGTGATCTACGATAAGCTGTGCATTCAGCAGCAAGGTGATACTGGTGGACACAGAGCTTTTACTTGCGGAAAATACTTCCACAAATTCATCGAATGTAATTCCTACCTTATCAAAATCGAAAATTAGATAAGCGTAGATTTTTGAAGCTAAGGGAGGAATATTGAAAACGGTGCCATAGAATTTTACGGCATCTTGAAAAATTTTTTCATCAATTTTTATACTTTTGTTCATAATATAAAAATTAGACAACAAAAGTAAAAATTAGTTCAGAACCAAACGAACAAACTTAATAGAGTTTCTCGATAAAGAGCTTTTTAAAATTTCAATAACAGAAGATTTAACTTTTACCTGTTTTTTACATCAACAGTTTTTCAAAGGCTTTTCGGACACCTCCACGCAGGTAAACTTCCCCACAATAGGTATATCCTTTACTTTCTAAAATTTTAAGCATCGCAAGATTATCAAAATTGGTATCCACCTTTACACTTGGGATTTGATGAGATTTTGCGAAATCTTCGATATAGTCGAAAAGTTTTTTAACAAGTCCCTGTCCTGCAAATTGGTCATCTACCGCCACTCTGTGAACGACAACAAATTCCCTATTGCTTAGCCAGGCGCCTTCGATATTGTCATAAGCGGGTTCATCATTGAAAATTAATGCGCTGTACACTGCAATTTTCCCATCAACAGTGAAAACATACCCGATTCCTTTTGCAATATCTTCTTCAACCGTATTTAGATTTGGGTAACCGTCCTGCCATTGCTGACTTCCGTCTATTCTCCTTCTTTCAATGGCTTGCTGTAAGATTTTCCAGATTGTATCTGTATCTTTTGTTTCGGCTTTTCTGAGGTTTATTTCTTGTGTGTTCATTATGTTGCTGTGTTTATAAATTCCTTCAAAAACATGAAAGAAAAAACCGAAAACTAATTAAAATTAATTTTCGGTTCGAAGTAGTAAAATTTAAAATTATGAAATTGTTTTATTGGTTTTCACTTTGTTGAAGATAGGCATCTATAATTTCAAATGCTTTCTTCTCGTTTTCCAAATCTACCATTACTTTCAGTGTTGTCGCTGTAGGCGTTGTTGTAAAAGTAAGGTAATTGTTTTCTACTGCATTGCTGATTTTGGCTTCATCCAGTTTAGATTTGATCAACTGTATTTCTGAAGGATTATCACTCTCAAAAACAGATACTCTCGTATTTCTTTCCATATTTTATCCTTTTTGAATACCCTAAAATTACAATGTTTTTTCGAAAATTACAAATCTTTGTCCTTAAATTTTATCAATATTGTTTTCAATTTTGTCCAAAGCAAGCTGAATTTCTTCCTTGGAAACATTCAAATGTGGTCTGAAACGAAGGGACTGGTCGCCACATGCCAAAATGATCAAACCATCATTGAAAAGCTTGTCTCTCAACAAGTCTCTTTGCTCACAAGTAGGCAAATCTATAGCGCACATTAATCCTCTTCCTCTTGCATTCGAAATTTTATCCGGATATTTCTTAGCCAGATTTTTCAATCCTTCCAATAGGTAATCTCCGACAACTCTTGCGTTTTCAACAAGGTTTTCTTTTTCGATCACTTCCATGACCAGCTGGAAACGAAGCATATCAATAAAGTTTCCGCCGAAAGTTGAGTTGATCCTTGAACTTTCCCTGAACACGTTGTTCGGAACTTCATCAAATTTTTCTTTATTCGCCAAAACTCCGCAAACCTGAGCTTTTTTACCGAAAGAAATGATATCCGGAGTTACACTGAAGTGTTGGAAAGCCCACATTTTTCCGGTGATCCCGATTCCGGTCTGTACTTCATCAAATATCAGTAATACTTCGTTCTGATCACAAAGTTTTCTTAATTCAACAAAGAACTCATCTCTGAAATGATTGTCACCTCCTTCTGCCTGAATAGGCTCAATAATCACACATGCTACTTTGTCCGGATTGGATAGAATAGCTTCTTCGATATGTAACAATGCCATTCTTTCGTTCTTGATGGTTTCTTCAAGATTTTCCTCGGTAATCGGGAAAGATAGTTTTGGATTTATGATTCTTGGCCAGTCAAACATTGGAAAATACTGATATTTTCTTGGATCAGAAGTATTGGTTAAACTCAATGTATATCCGCTTCTTCCGTGGAATGCCTGTCTGAAATGGATGCAGATTCCGGCTTCTGTCTGAAGTCCTTTTTCAAAATTCTTACGTGTTTTCCAGTCGAAACATGCTTTCATCGCATTTTCTACGCCCAAAGTTCCGCCTTCAATAAAAAATGCATATTGTAATTCCTTAGGAATAACGACTCTTTCAAAAACCTCTAAAAACTGTGCATATTCTTCGGAATAAACATCTGCTAAAGTTGGTTTATTAACAGCCATTTTTCCCAGCCATTCTGATCTTTCTACAAGGTAAGGGTGATTATAACCTATGGATGCAGAAGCAAACATAGAGAACATATCCAGATATTCTCTTCCTGAAAGTTTATCATACAGCCATGAACCGTGAGACTTTTCTATGTCCATCACGAAATCAAATCCGTCTGCCAAAACATGTTTACCTACTATTTCTTTTACTTTATTTACTTTTATATCGATTGTTTGTTCCATATTTTAAAATTTAGTGATTAAGAAATCAGATGTTGAAATACAATTAAATAACATTCATCCCATCTGATTCCTCAGATTTTTAATTTAATTATAAATCAAATTTGATTCCTTGTGCTAAAGGAAGTTGTGTTGTGTAATTAATGGTGTTGGTTTGTCTTCTCATGTAGTATTTCCACACATCTGAACCAGATTCTCTTCCACCTCCGGTTTCTTTTTCTCCACCGAAAGCTCCTCCGATCTCAGCTCCTGAAGTACCGATGTTCACATTGGCAATTCCACAGTCTGAACCTGCATGAGAAAGGAATAATTCCGCTTCTCTCAGGTTTTGTGTCATAATAGCAGAAGACAATCCCTGCGGAACGTCATTTTGGATAGTGATCGCTTCTTCTAATGTGTTATATTTGATAAGATATAATATCGGTGCGAAAGTTTCGTGCTGAACGATCTCATATGAGTTTTTCACTTCTGCGATACAAGGTTTTACATAGCAACCGGATTCATAGCCTTTACCTTTTAAAACTTCTCCTTCTACAATAAATTTACCTCCTTCTTTCTTACATTTTTCTATTGCTGCTACATATTGGTTTACGGCATCCACATCAATAAGCGGTCCTACATGATTGTTTTCATCTAAAGGATTTCCGATCTTTAATTGTCCGTATGCTTTTACCAATCTGTTTTTTACTTCATCATATACACTCTCGTGGATGATGAGTCTTCTTGTAGTTGTACATCTTTGTCCTGCTGTTCCTACTGCCCCGAATACTGCTCCGATGATTGCCATATCTATATCTGCATCTTTAGAGATGATGATTGCGTTATTTCCTCCCAATTCAAGGATAGATTTCCCGAATCTCTCTGCAACTTTTGAAGAAACCATTCTTCCTACTCTTGTAGAACCTGTAAAGGAAACTAAAGAAACTCTTTTATCATCTACCAGCTTTTGTCCGATCTCATGATCTGCTACCAATACGCTTGAAATACCTTCAGGAAGATTGTTTTCCTTTAAAACCTCGTTCATAATATTCTGACAGGCAATGGCACAAAGCGGAGTTTTTTCAGAGGGTTTCCAAATCGTAACGTTTCCGCAGATCCAGGCTAATGCTGTATTCCATGACCAAACCGCTACCGGAAAGTTGAAGGCTGTAATAATTCCTACAATTCCAAGCGGGTGATACTGTTCGTAGATTCTGTGTCCCGGTCTTTCGGAATGCATAGTGTAACCGTGAAGCTGTCTTGATACTCCCACAGCAAAATCACAGATGTCTATCATTTCCTGAACTTCACCCAAACCTTCCTGTAAAGATTTACCCATTTCGTAAGAAACAAGCTTTCCAAGATCTTCTTTATATTCTCTTAATTTCTGACCTAATTGTCTAACTATTTCTCCTCTCTTCGGAGCAGGGATAAGTCTGAATTCCTGGAATGCTTTTTGAGCAGATTCAATCACTTTATCATAATCACTTTCTCCGGAAGTCTTTATTTTAGCAATCAATCTACCATCAACCGGCGAAAAACTTTCTATTATTTTCCCTGAAGCGAAAAATTTTCCACCTATTGACGTTCCTTTGTTTTCCCCCTTAATTCCTAGGTTTTTTAATGTTTTTTCTATCCCGAAATCTTTAATTTTTTTAGACATAAAATGTTACTTTTCGTTTTTTCTAAAGATAAAAATAATCTATGAACCTCAAAATTTTATTTTTTTTAACAGCTTTGTTATTTGGAATAGTTCTAAACATGTTTATCTTTGTAGGGTAATATTTTTAATTTCAGCAATGGAAAATCCGGAGAAAAATAATTCAAAATTCAAAAAATGGTTCAAACGTGTGGGCTGGGCAGGATTTGCTTTTTTCACTATAAAAGGTTTGATTTGGTTAGTAATATTCTATTTTGGAGCCGATACACTTCAAAGTTGCATGAAATAAAAAAAGCAGAGAATTTTCTCTGCTTTTTTTAAAGAGGTTGATCATTCTTTCTTACTCATTTCTTTGATTTTGTTCATAACCTGTACGACCATCCGATCGCAATAGATCAGATTGAATTCAAAAACTTCATCTTTTACATAAAATTTTTCTATTTCTTTTCGCAGACAGCTCTTCGCTCGATTGGTCCGAACTTTTACATTATTTTCACTAATATCCAAAGCTTCAGCTGTTTCCAGCACACTCATCCCGTTGATTTCCCTTAGTGTAAAAACGGTTCTGTACTCCTGAGGAATATTGAGCAGACTTTTTTCAATGATGGCATTTAGTTCTCTGTTCATAATTTCATGAGAGGTTTCATTGTGATGAAGATTTTCGAAAACCTGACTTTTATTTTCAATAGATTCTATATTTTTTGAATACCATTTCTGAGCTTTACGGTAACATTGATGAAGCATGATTTTAGAAATCCAGGTTCTAAAAGTAGATTTATTCTTAAACTGAGCCAAATGAAGAAAGGCTTCAATGTAAGTATCCTGCATAATATCCTGCGTATCTTCATGATTGAAACGGTACATTCTTCCTATACGGTAAGTGACGGATTATTTCGCCTTATCAATATTTCAAAAGCGGAAGTTTCCTTATTCAATACCTTTTCTATTAATTCCTGGTCAGTATATTTTTCGTCTGGCTTCATTTATTTAGAATTAAGAATTGATGCCAGTCTTGTCATTGAAAATGCCGAAACAGCCATTACCAAATCTCTTACAGCAACATCGGCAAAGTTCCAGCCTGCCAATAAGGTCAATGCTATAAGAATCAGCCATGCCGAAACCACCAAACCACCAATTTTAGGTCTCATGAGCACTAAAATTCCTGCAATAACTTCAATGACACCTACGATCAACATGAATGTTGCAGCCGAGAATGGTAAAATATCAAGAAACCCGGGATTAAGATATTTCTCCCAATCGCAGAGAATGTTAGTAAACTTATCCAGTCCCGCGACAATGGGTACTACTACAAAGGTAAGTTTTAAAATAGTAAAAACCTTTTGAGTCTGTTTTAGCTGTATTGTTTCCATTTTTATTTTTTAAATGTTAGAATTCCATATCTAAAACAATAGAGTCGGTCAGTTACAAAAAGGTTACACTCTTTTAAAACTTACCTTAAAATTTATGTTAATTAAAGCTATTCTTTTTTCTTTCTTCCTGCATTGATGAGACTTTGATGAAGCAGAAACTCTATCTGTCCGTTCACGCTTCTGAATTCATCGTTTGCCCATTTTTCCAGAAGTTTATAAGTGGACTCGTCTATCCTGATCACGAAAGATTTTTTTCCTTTCTGACCGTCTTCGGAAGTATTTTGAGTTTTTTCTGATTTCATTCTTATATTTTTAATGCGAAGAACACTAAGATTTTGCAACTTATCTGTAAGTTTCAAAGGTGTTCAACTTAGCAAAACTTGCCGGTTTTATTTATTAATTATACAAAGTTCCTGCATTCAGAATAGGAG